>QHOP01000398.1 GCA_003219345.1 Verrucomicrobiota bacterium | reverse complement strand
ACGCCAGCCCGAAACCGGCGAACACGTCGCCCGCTTCGGCCGGTTGGCCGCGGAGCCGCTTCAAAAAGAGCAGGTCCAATCCTCCCCACAAGAGAAAGCCGAACAAAACACCGGCAGCGTGGCCGAGGACGGGGATGAATTGCATTCCCAACGAAATCACCGAAATCAAAGCCGTCGCCCCCACCAACAACCAGAAGTTGTCTTTGACCAGGTTCCAGCTCCGACTGAAGCAATCGCCGATGTCCACGCGGTAATCGCGGGCCATGATTTCCGCCGCGAACTTCTCGGCAGCCAACGCGCCGATTTTTGGCGGCGACGGTCGCGCGGCGGGGGCTTGGGCCGCCAGCGACTCGGCAAATTCCGCAAAGTCGGACAAGGATTTCCAATCGTTGCCGCCTTCGGCCCGCGTTTTGGTCTGAGCGTTGGCCCGGCCTTCGGCGATCCATTTGCGCACCTGATCCGACGGGACCGGGCCGTACTCCTTCTGGTCTGCGCCGATGATTTTATACATACTCGTCCTGAATTAACCGCAGAACACGAACGTTGACGGCGAAGTTGCAGGAAAGTACCCTCAGCCTGGAAAGACTGACGCCAATGCCAATTATTGCGAGCGCGTTCGCTCGATGGCGGCAAGATCAGCTTTGGCCTTGGCATCACCCTTTGAAGCGCGAACCAACAGATCGGCAGTCATGGCCTGCATCGCTCTCTGGACCGACATCAGTTGTTCTGCGGTCAACCCGGACATTCGTTGGACGGCCTGCAGCGCAATGACACCGCCGGCAAAATCGTTGGTGCGAACGGCGGAAAGGGCCAGGCTTACACATGCATTTGCGTCAGCCAATGGAGCCTGATTGGACGCCGGTCCTCCGGCCTGGACCGGCGTACCGGGCGCCGCCGTTTGAAACGCCTTCTCCAACTCGGAGACCTGAGTCTTTACTTCGGCCTTTTTGCCGCAGGCGCTGAAGGCCAATAGCGCCGCGCCGCAAAGCGCCAGTAAAAATGGTCTCATGGACCGTGGCGTGGTTCGTTAGCGACCATTCCGTGAGTTCGGGTAGCACCAGAGGCTGTTCTTGTTGGGGTCCGCCAGTATCTCGTAATACTTTTTCCATTTAAGATACTGCACGTGTCCGCCAAACAGCCCGACGATTGCGCCACTGGCATGCCGCTTCGAGAAGCCCTCGCTTGGGTCGCTGGCTCCGTCGTTGAAATAGCCCGGATCGTTCTCGGCGGTTTCCCAGAACAGCATATCCGTTGCGCTGAATGCGGAGTTTTTGAACGTCCTCCCGCGCGCGCCGGCGTCCCAGTCGAAACTTCCGCTGCCATTGATCACGGCGCCATTCATCAGATAACTGGTAAATTTTATGTTGCTTTGTTTCCAGGCGAGCGTGTTCGTGCGATGGAGCGGGCACATGTACATCTTCCAACTTTGCATGGCGGGGTAGAAAAGCCCGTGCTCCGGACCGTAGTAGGTTCCTGCCTTGGGAAGCGCTTCGCCAGGTTTGTAAAGCCAGCCGGCGGGCAGCGCCGGATTCACCGAGCCACTCGCACCGCCGCAATTAGGCGGCTCGATCCCGTCATTATTCTCTCCCGCATACATCAGGTGCGCCAACAGCAACTGCCTTTGGTTGTTGAAGCATCTGGTGCGCAACGCCGTCTCTTTCGCACCGGCCAGAGCCGGCAAAAGCATGCTGGCCAGGATGCCGATGATGGCAATCACCACCAGCAACTCAATCAACGTGAATGCGCCAGAAACTAACTCCGAGTCCCGCCTTCGATGTCTGGTTTGGCTCGTTGTCACAGCCTTTTGCTTTGTTCACGGGATCGCCTGCACAGGCTAGGCTTGCCTGGCGAAACAGTCAACCAGGAAACGCGCCAGGAAACGCGCAAGCCGCGCAAGCCGCCCAAATAGGGTTTCAAAAGGACTGACCCGTAACCGCTGACATACATCAACGGGCCGTCACCGCAATCAATTCCTTCAATTTGGCCGCGGCCTTGCCGCTATCAATCAACTCAACCGCCGATTCCCAGCCTTCGACCATCGACTTCGTCTTGCCCGCGACGAACAGCGCCGCCGCCGCATTGAGCAACACGGCGTCGCGTTTGGGGCCGCGCTCCTCCCCGCACAGCAAGCATCGGACGATCCGGGCATTTGTGGCGCGGTCGCTTCCCGCTAGGTCAGCCAGCGTTGCGGACTGAATCGGAAAACCGTCGGGAGACATCACCGAAGTGACGAACCCGCGATCCTGATAAAACTCTGCGATGCGGGTTTCGCCCAAAGTTGAAAGCTCATCCAAAAACGTCGTCGAATTTGTCACGTCCGTCGCTGAATTCGAAACCCCGAACCTTGAACTTGAAACTTCTCCGCTAACGACCATGCCCCGCTGGACACCGAGCGACTGGAGCACGCGCGCAATCGGTTCGCACAGCTCCGCGCGCGGCACGCCGATGAGTTGCGCGCTGGGTCGAGCCGGGTTCAACAGGGGGCCAAGGAAATTGAAAATGGTCCGCCGGCCGCGTTTGGCGCAGAGGTTGCGCGCGGGCGCGATGTGTTTGAAGGCGGGATGATATTTCGGCGCGAAGAAAAACGCGAATTGATGGTCGCGCAGCGAGCGAGCGGCTTCATCCGGCTCCAAATCAATTCTTAGGCCGAGCGCTTCCAGTACATCCGCGCTGCCCGCCTGCGAAGTAATGGCACGATTGCCGTGTTTGGCCACCGTGACGCCTGCCGACGCGACAATGATCGAGACGGTCGTCGAAATGTTAAACGTGCCAAGACGGTCGCCGCCGGTGCCGCAGACATCGAGGACTTCGCGTGCGCGCGTTTCGGCGTCGAGCGGCGGCTGGATGGATCTGGCGCGCAGTTCGCGCGCGAAGGCGGCAATCTCTCCGGTGGTCTCGCCTTTGCGCGACAGCGCCGTGAGAAAATCCGCCTTCGTTTCGGCGGACATACGCTCGTCAATGAGCTGGCCGACGACGGCGGTTACTTGCTCGTCCGACAATGCGTGGCCGTGCGCGAGTTGTTCAAGCAGTTGTTGCAGCACCGTGCGAGTGTACTGGATGGCCGACTGCGGTGGGAAGATGGAAAACGGTGCGCTGACAAGCCGTCCGGTAGCGGCACAGTTTGTTGATGCGAGGCTCTCCATGAACCGCCCCTTCGTCCTCCTCCTCGTTCTCGATTCGTCTCCGCTTGGTTTCGAGGACGAGGACGAGGACGAGCGCGAGAACGATTGCCCGACATTGACTCCCCTCCTGCGGAGGGGTTGGGGGTGGGTTCATGGCCCCAACTCGTGAGCACGTCCCTTTGGAACAGACCCCTACTGGCGAGCCGGCTCGCGAGGCCGTCCTCCGTAGCGCTGCGGAGGGTGGACGCTCGCCCAACCGACAATGCAAACTGTACGACTACCAGCCGTCCGCCCTGCTTGCACGTGGTGGACGTTGCGACTACAACACTGTGCAGCATGGGCGTTCCATTCAAATCAGGCGCCGAAGTTCTGCCGACGCACACGCCGGCGTTGTTGAAGGCGGCGGTGGCGCGGGCGGCCGAACTCTTGCGCGCCGGCGAGCCGGTCGCGCTGCCGACCGAGACGGTTTACGGTCTCGCGGCCAACGCGCTTGACGCGCAGGCCGTCGCGAAGATTTTTAACGTCAAAGGCCGTCCGGCGCGCAATCCGATCATCGTCCACGTCGCCGGCGTGGAAATGGCGCGGCGTTGCGTGACAGAGTGGCCGGCGCTGGCGGACCGACTCGCCAAAGCATTTTGGCCGGGGCCGCTGACTTTGGTGCTGCCGCGTTCGCGCGCGATACCGGATATTGTGGCGGCGGGCGGCGCGACCGTGGGCGTGCGCTGGCCGAGTCACCCGTTCATTCAAGCAGTGATTCGCGCGTGCGATTTTCCGCTCGCGGCGCCGAGCGCGAATTTATCGAACCGGGTTTCACCCACGAACGCTCACCACGTCTTCAAAAATCTCGGGGACAAAATTTGTTTGATCGTTGACGGCGGACCGTCGCAGGTCGGCATCGAATCCACCGTTCTGGACCTGACCGCGCAACCGCCGCGTGTGTTGCGTCCGGGCATGATTCACGCTGAATCGCTCGCGGCGGTGACGGGTGAGTTGGCAAACGCAGAACGCGGAGCGCGGAATGCGGAACTGTTGCGCAGCCCTGGACTGCTACCGAAGCATTACGCGACATACATCATCGCCCACACGCGCATTCCGGCGGGCAAACGCGTGGGCCGCGTTAGTGTCATTGCGCATGACGCCGGGGCTTTTGCCCGTGCCATCTACGCGGAGCTGCATCGGTGCGACGAGGAGGGCGCGCAGTTGATCGTTGTCGAGGCGCTGCCGGAGGCGGAGGAATGGCAGGCGATCAACGATCGGTTGCGGCGCGCAGCAGCCTGATATCGACCGCTCAAGCTAAAGCTTGCGGGCGTTGCGGTCCGCTGGCACAAACTCCATCCGTGGTCCAATCCGACGCCCGTATCTTGATCGCCGATGACCAGGCCGATGTGCTGGAGGCGCTGCGTCTGTTGTTGAAAGGAGAAGGTTACCGGACAGCAACCGTGAGTTCGCCGGCCAAAGTCCTCGCCGCATTGCAGCAGGACGAATTCGACGTCGTGCTGATGGACCTCAATTACGCCCGTGACACGACTTCGGGCCAGGAGGGCCTTGATTTACTCGCGCGCATTCAGGCGCTCGACAGCGCGTTGCCCGTGGTGGTCATGACGGCCTGGGCCAACATCGAACTGGCTGTCGAGGCGATGCGCCGCGGCGCGCGCGACTTCATCCAAAAGCCCTGGGACAACGCCCGGCTCGCCGCCATCATCCGCAACCAGGTCGAACTCGGCAAAGCATTGCGCAAAGGCCAGCGGCTCGAAGCGGAAAACGAACTGCTTCGCGTCGGCGGCAAAGGCCAGGCGCTCATCGCCGAATCGCCCGCCATGCGGCCCATCCTCGAACTGATCAATCGCGTCGGTCCGTCGGATGCCAACGTGCTCATCACCGGTGAAAACGGCACGGGCAAAGGCGTCGTCGCCCGCGCGTTGCACTCCGTTTCGGTTCGCGCGGGCAAACCGCTCGTCGTCGTCAATATGGGCGGCCTGTCCGAGGGCGTTTTCGAAAGCGAACTGTTCGGTCATGTGAAGGGCGCGTTCACCGACGCGAAGACCGATCGCGCGGGCCGGTTCGAGCTGGCCGACGGCGGCACGCTGTTCATGGATGAAATCGCCAACATCCCGCTCAATCAGCAGACGAAACTGTTGCGCGTGCTCGAGACCGGCGAGTTCGAGCGCGTCGGTTCCTCGAAAACCAGACGCGGCAATGTCCGGTTCATTTCTGCGACCAATGCCGATGTGCACGCGGAAGTCGCGGCGGGGCGGTTTCGACGGGATTTGTTGTTCCGGTTGAACACGGTCGAAATTCACCTGCCGCCGCTGCGCGAGCGGCGCGAAGACATTCCGCCGCTGGCCGCGCATTTCCTGCGGCTCCACGCGCGACGCTATCGCAAAAACGTCACCGCCTATGAGCCGGCGGCGATGCGGTTCCTCCAGGAGCATGGCTGGCCGGGCAATGTGCGCGAACTGGACCATGCCATCGAACGCGCCGTGCTCATGGCGCAAGGCAACCTGGTGAAAGCTTCCGACCTCGCTTTACGCGCTGGCGGCGAAATCCCATCGCGGTTGGACGAGATGAGCCTCGAGGAGGTGGAGCGTCATCTCATCAAAAAGACGCTGGCCCGATGTGACGGCAACGCGATGAAAGCCGCCGAAGCCCTCGGCCTGAGCCGCAGCGCGTTTTATCGCCGGCTCGAAAAATATGGGTTGTGACTCAAAATCCGAAATCCCAGATCCGAAATCCGAAATGGACGCACGACCGCCGTATCCTGTTGCTGGCGCTGCTCTCCGGACTGCCGGCGGTGATGGTCGCGCTGGTGCTGCTCTGGCGCGGCGATTGTTCCTCGAAGACACAATGGACGCTCACGGTGATGATGGTCGGGGCGTGGTGCAGTTTCGCTTTTGCTGCGCGCGCGCGCGTGGTTCGCCCGCTGCAAACCGTTTCCAATTTGTTGTCCGCCTTGCGCGAGGAGGATTTTTCCGTGCGCGCCCGCGGCGCCCGGCGCGACGACCCGCTCGGCGACGTGATGTTCGAGGTGAATGCGCTGGGCGAAATGTTGCGCGAACAACGACTCGGCGCGCTCGAAGCCACGGCTTTGCTGCGCACTGTGATGGAAGAAATCAATCTCGCCGTGTTCGCCTTCGACGATGCGCAACGACTGCGGCTGGTCAATCGCGCCGGCGAACGATTGCTCGCCCAGCCGATCGAACGATTGCTGGGCCGCACCGCCGAGGAACTGGGTCTGGCGGATTGTTTACAAGGCGAGCCGACGCGCACGTTGCAAATGACCTTTCCGGGGAGCATTGGCCGCTGGGGCATGCGGCGCAGCTCGTTTCGTCAGGGCGGCAAGCCGCATCAATTGCTCGTGCTGGCGGACTTGAGCCAGGCGCTGCGCGAAGAGGAACGACAGGCTTGGCAGCGACTGCTGCGCGTGCTCGGCCACGAGCTGAATAATTCCCTTGCGCCGATCAAATCCATCGCGGGCAGCCTGGGCAGTTTGCTCGGCAAGGAACCTCCGCCTGCCGATTGGAAAGAGGACATGCAAGGGGGCCTCGGCGTGATCACGGCCCGCGCCGATGCGCTCAGCCGCTTCATGGAAGCTTACTCACGCCTGGCGCGACTGCCGGCTCGCGCCCGGCCCCAACTTGATGATTCAGGCTGACGGCGACCAGTTGGAGCAATTGCTCATCAATCTTCTCCGCAACGCCGCCGACGCCGCGCTCGAAACCAGAGGCGGAGTGAAAATCGGCTGGGTGAAGACCGGCTCGCAGTTGGAAATCCGGGTTGAGGACGAAGGGCCGGGACTTTCCAACACCGCGAATTTGTTTGTGCCGTTCTTCACCACCAAACCGGGCGGATCAGGCATCGGGTTGGCGCTGAGCCGCCAAATCGCCGAAGCCCACGGCGGCAGTCTCACGCTGGAAAACCGGAAACAAGGAACGGGCTGCCTGGCGCGGCTGCGGCTGCCGTTGAGTTGACTATTTGACCGGCACCATTCCTCATCACACGTCCCGCTGTGCTCCCGCCGATGCTTATTTTGGTGGCAGCAATTATTTGAAACAAACAACGAACGCCGCGTGTTGTCGGGAGCGTGAGTGGTTATTCGAAGAAAAATTAACATGAAAAACACGACCATGGATTTGAACTCGAACAGGCGGGAACCGGCCGGCCCATCGACCTGCCGAAACAACCTCACTGCGGTCAGCGGCAGGGTAATCAGAACGAACCGACTCGCTCTCAACGCCTCGCGCGCCGATCCGAGGGCGGCGGCCGACTTCTCCCGCGTGCCTGATTGGCAGGCGCCCGCCGTTCGCAACGATGGTCCAACCGTCTGCAAAGCGACGCCGTGTCCGTCGTTGCTGTGGCGAAACGTTTTGTTGAAGGGCGGGGAAAGCGGATCGCTGCTGGAGCGATTGCTTTACTTCGTTCTGGCGGCCACGACCGCAGCTTCGCTGCTCATGGCCTTCTGGCAACTCCGCAGCCTTGAAGCAGGATGGGCGTCGTTCGTCGCACTGGTCGGTCGCATTGTTTCCTGAATAACGTTTCGGTTGGCTTGGGAGGAACGGTAGAATCCCGCTTTCCCAATGGCCTCTCTTTCGCCGCTACGCGGCTCTGGACCTTCACGCTCCAACCAACGGCCGACGCCCGTGGGCTACCTTCTGTCACTGCTCCGCAGTTATTGGCCGCCGTTTTCAAAAACTAATTTGCGGCCAGCGCATTGCTTCGCCTGAGTTTTACCCTTGCGGGGTGGAGTGCGCGCGTAGCTCAACTGGACAGAGCGGCGGCCTCTGGAGGCGAAGGTGTGAGTTCAACCCCGTCGCACGCGCCATTCATTCAGGGAATGCTTCGTTCCGAATCCGGAAGGGGTCGCTTGTTTCTGGCCAACCACACCAACAATCCGCCTCCGCAGAACGGAACCAAACCGATAACCAACCATAAAAGCGCATCGACCCAAAAGGCATCGCCGGATTCTCTACTTACGCGTGCGTTGACGAATGCGCCCGTAAACGCGACGCCCACCACGATCAATAGACCACCAATAATCCTCAGGATGACCTGTTTGACCGAAGCGCGCGGTGTGTGATTCAACCTGTGATAATGGATCGTGCCGCGAAATCCTTGGGTGAAGAAGTAGAAGAACAGAACTGCCAGAGGCACCCCATAAACGCGTCCAGTTTCTAAATACAGGGCGGTCTTACTGATCAGATAATAGATTACCATTGCGGCAGCACAAACTCGACTTTGCTTGTAAATGCCAAAGACGAGTCCTGCAATCAGACCCGCGTCTGTCAAATTCCAGATGTCGAAGCTGCCGACTTTGACTCCAATGAGTGGCAGCAACGACGCAACCAATGTCACGGCTGCCGAAAAAGTCCCCGCTACGCAAGCGTTGCGAATGTATTTGTTCGCCTCATCAGCGGTCATTTGTGGCTCTCCGCGGGCATGGATAAAGATTGAAACGAAACGCAGGCTGGCTCTTCGATCAGCATCTGTCCAGGATTAGCAAAAGCTCAATCAATCATTCTCTTCATCAGGATTCTCCCGCATCACGCCCGTAACCGGGCCAAATCCCGCGCGGCCTCATCGATCCATGCGGAGTCAGGCAGGGCGTAAGGACGGAAGGTTTCGAGCGTGCCGGCCTGCGCGTTTTGAAGGAGCGCGCGGTGAAGACCGAGGTTCGCGGCTTTGGGCGTGTCAATGAGACTGGCTGAGTCCGTGGCGCTCATCTGGAACAGCACGCGCAGTTCGAATTCGCTGAGCGCCTTTCGGCTGAGGCATCGGTTCGCGTTGTTGAGGGTGTCGCAAGTGCAGATGACGTGAAACCCAAGCTGGGTGCCCTCGCAGAGAATCCGGTTGAGTGATTGGCCTGGATTGGCGGGAGCATTGGCGTCGTCCAGGGAAATACTGAACTCGTCCTCATGCCGCAGTCCTTTGAATCGTTGAATGCCGTGGATGAACAGGTAAATCGCCGGGGCTTTGGCGGCGCTTTCGGAGTCGGAACGCTTTTCAAATTCGCCCGCCAACGCAGCAAACACGTTCTCCAGTTCAAGGTTGCCCGCCAGCGCAATCTCATGCGGAACGGACCCGACAATCTTTTCGAGGAAATTCCGGTGCATTGAATCTTGCGGAGTCGCGTCAAGGACAATGAATCGCGCCTTGTTGCGCGGATGTTGGGCAGCCAAAGAAACCAGCGCGACGCCAAGCATCGCCAACGCGGCCTCGTCGCGCTGACCGAGGATGAGGAGGTTGTTGCCGCTCTGACGATGAAAGACCACTTCCGTCGGTCCTTTGATGGAGTTGGGCGCGCCGAGCCAGGCGCGCGCGGCCGTCGCAGGTTGTATCGACTTGGCCGAAAGGACGCTTTGCAGCACTGCATTCTCGCGCACGTCAGCAGGAGCATTGCCTTCGAACACGACCGGTCCGGTCTGTGGCGCGGCCGTTTGCTGCGCGCGACGGCGGACTTTCTCCAGCCACCGTTCACGTTCTTCCTCGGAGAGCCAGACGACTTGAAAAGGACTGTTGCCTTCGATGGCGCCAGCGGCGTCGTTGTAGATGGCTTCGCCCGGTCGCGAGAGCAGGCGCGGAGCCGGATTGTCGTCATCCATGATGAGCATGGCGTCCGCTTCGTTGCACTGAAGGGCGATGCGAACGACCATCTGCCCGATCGTGGTTCGGGCGAGCGTGTAAGCGCCGCCCAGGGTCTGTGAACCCAGCAGCACGTGGATGCCGAACGCCCGGCCCTGGCGGACGAGCCGGTCGAGCAGAAGCGCGGCGTGTTGCGAGACGCGGTCGTCTTCAACGAAGAATTCCTGAAACTCGTCAATGATCAGGAGCGTTCGGGGGAGCGGCTGTGTGCCGCCGGCCCGTTGGTAGCCGGGCAGGTCCTGGACGCCGAGCTGGCGGAAGAGATCGCCGCGGCGACGCAGCTCATCATCCACCCGCTCCAACACGCTCAGACCGAACTCCCGGTCGCTCTCGATGGCCACCACCCGTGCTTGCGGCAGTTTGTGGGTCGCGTAGCATTTGAACTCGACGCCTTTCTTGAAGTCCACGAGGTAAAACTCGACCTGGTCCGGACTGCACCACAAAGCAAGGTTGGTGACGATGACGTGGAACAGGGTGGATTTGCCGGAGCCGGTCTTGCCGGCGATGAGGGCATGTTGGCGGGTGCCTTTGCCGAGCGCGAGTTGCTGGAGCTTGGTTGCGCCGGTGCGCCCGATAGGGACGCGCAGTTCGTTGGTGGTCTCCAGAGTCCAGAGCGCGGAATCTTCGGGGGCGATTTCAATGAAAGGCATTTCGACGCGATTCGAATCCACGCTGATGCGGCCCACCTTTTCCAGAAAGGCGGTGGCGAGGCCGGCTTCGGGCGGCGGATCCAAAAGCAGTGTCGTTCCTTCGAGCGGTTTGTCGGCCAGCACGAAGCGGTCGCCTTTGGCGCGGACACGCACGCCCGCGTTGCGAAGGTCGTCCGGGACAAACTCCACGCTCGTCGGCTTTCTCAGGTCCCAATGAATCAGAGTGAACACACCGCAACGCGGCCCGCTGGCGGCGATGCTAAGGAGGCGGCGGACAGCCAGATCACTGAAGTTTACCGGAAAATCGGCGACGACCAGGAAGTGATACGGTTCGGCGATGCGGCCCGCTTGTTCGTTGTAATCTGCAATGGTCTCGTATTCATTCCGGAGATAGAGCTGGGTAACCTTTTCGATATGCTCATTCAACTCGGCGAGGCGTTGCTCGATGTGATCGGGCTGCGTCCAGATGCGGCGATTGATGAGGCGGTCTTCGTGATCCGTGAGGTGCATAAGGCCGGCGAAGCTCTGTCCGAGGTCGAGCGGGTCGAGGATCGTGAACACCACCCGGCCGGGCGGCGCGCCAGAGAGCAGCCGCAGCACCAGATTGTTGAGCGCAGCGATCGCGGGTTCGCGTCCTGACTCTTTTGTTTCGAACAAAATCGAGCCGCGATCGGGGAACGTGAGCAATAACGGCAGCGAAAACCGGGCAGCACCCGGAAGGGCCAGCCGCTGGTCGTCCGGCAGGGCGCCCGGGAGTCTTTCAACATCCACTTCCAGGCGCGCAAAGGGCGCCGCAGCGACGAACTCGCGGGGTGCTTTCCAGTTTTCCCACAGTGCAGCGCGCCATTCGGGGAAAAGTTTGCCAGCTGACTCGCGCGCGGCGGCGAAGGTGTCGTAAACGGACTGAGTCGTGTTCTTCCATTCGGCCTGGAGCGCCTGCCATTGGGCCTGCTGAGCTGATTCAAATTGCTTCCTTTTTGTTGAGCGTGATGATTCCAGCCGGGCGCGGTCCGCTTCCACTTCATGCTTCAAGCGGCCGACTTCGTGGTCGCGCTGCTGTTGCTGACGTTCCAGGCCATGTTGAAGGAGCTGTTCGTTCGTGCTCGTGGCGCGCGACAGTTTGGCGTCGAGGTGACGCTGCAGATCATTGCGCATCGTTTCCGCTTCGTTAACTGCCTGGTTCCAGTGTTGATGGAGCTGGTCGGTCCGGGCTTCGGCTTCGCGGCGGATGCGCTCACTTTCCTTTTGGTAATTGGCTTCGGCAGTTTCCCGGCAGGCATCCAGGCGCTCGCGCGCGCGTCCAATCGCGGCGGCCAGTCTCTTTGCCGACGCCCCGGCCATAAGCCGGCCGAGCCAGTGAAGCGCGAGCACGCCGCCGAGGCACGCGACGAAGGAGATGGCCGCCTGCGGCCAGGTGAAAACGCGCCCGCCAAAACGCGAAATCACCGGAACAGCCGCGATGTGTCCGACCAGGAGCAACGGAACAAAGAGCCAGAGTGGAAGCAGACTGAAGAGCAACGGCAACGGCGAAATGCGGAACCAACCGAGTCTCCGTTTTGTCTGCGCGAGCAGCGCGCGGAATTCCTCGAGGAGACGGTATTCGTCTGCCGTGGCGTTGGCTTCCTCCTTTTTCCTTTGGCCTCCCGACTCACCGGCCCGCCGGAGAGCCTCACTCCCGTTATCGGGGGAGCTGGATGGGGCAACGGTGCGGTCCGCGAGGTCCAACTCCGACGATGATTCATGGGGAGAGTCAAGCAGGCGTTGGAACCGGATGTATCCGCGCAAGGCGGCCCGCGATCTGCGTTCCAGGACAGCCAAAGCATCCTGTTCGCGGGCCAGCTCCTCCTGAAAGCTCGTGAAGTGCCCGGCAATCCGTTTCTGCTCGGCTTCCTGATGGCGGCTGGTTTGCAGCAGCTCGCGCTGGACTTCGTTGATTTGCCGTCCTTCGTGGCTTTCGATGCGCTTGAGGTGTTGTTTCCTGGCGGTGGTCTTGGCGCGGAGCATTCCGGCATTGCGCTGACGGTAGCGGGATTCAAGTCGCTCTTTACCGGCTTGAAACGCGGCATCCGCTTCGGCGACCGCCTGGGAGAATCGCGACTCCAATTCTTTGGCCTCCTGGTCGAACTGCCAGTCGAGGCGGGAGCTGTTTTGCCTGAGTTCCTGTTCCAGTTGGTCCGCGCGCGTCATGGAGCTGCGGACGACGCTATTGAGCCGGTCCAGGAGTTCCAGCGTCCGTTCCAAACCCAAATAACTACTCACAATCGCTCCTGATTTTCCGGAGGACACTTTCCAGATTGGCGATGCCGGTGATCGCCGAGGTTACCGTGGACTCCAGTTCCAGCAGGTAGCGTTCCTCGAATTCCCGGGCTTTGTTGTCCCTCCAATATTCCCGGGTGTGCTGCCATCGCACCAGCAGTTCCTTGGTGAGCGCCGCCAGTCGCGTCCCGTTCGCGCTTGCGCTCATGCGGCGCCTCCTTTCGTAACGGATGGATGGGCTGCATCGTCTCCCGGAGCCACTGCGTCCACGGCGGCGGTGGTTGAAGCAGACGAAGGCGCCGGAGGCGCAGTTTCAGCGTAAGCGGCAAGAGTTGCGGCGGTTCCTTCAAGCAACGCTGTAGCCTTGATCATGTCATAAGCGAGCACATGGCGCAACTGAACGACAACTTTGGTGCGGGATTCCACCTCAGTTTCGTATCGCCGGATCCAATGTTTGACGCGCGCCAGTCCTTCCTCTGCCTGGCGCAGAGTGAGTTTGGCTTTGTTGACGGTCAACCGGCGGGCCTTGATGGCCTCCGGCATGTCGGACAGTCGCGCGGTCAACAGTTCCTGCTCCGCCTGGGCAAGTTCTTTGGCACGATGGTGCACCAGCTTCTTCCAATGAAGCTGCCGATCCGTTTCGAGCCAGATCCGGGTCCGGACGACGTCCTCGCTGATTTCGTCCAGGAGACGGCCAGCTTTCTCCAGATAAACGATCAGATTGGCCTTGAAGTCGTCCAGGGCCTCGATCGAGGTGACCTTGGCGGGTTGGGGCATGATGCTAGTGCTGAGACAAGTACTCTTCAATGCGCTGGGCTTTCCTCAACAGGAAAGGCGTGTGCTGATTGGAGATTTCCATGAATTTCGCCAGGGCTCTCATCGTTTGTCGGAACTCCTCGCCAAATTTGGCATGCTCCTGGTCCTGCCAGGTTTCGCCCAGCGCGGCAAACCTGGCTTGCAACAGGGTAATTCTGTTCTGGAGATCCTGGTTAAACCGCTTCAGTTCTTCGGCGAAACGCCGGACCTCCGCGGGATCCATGACAGCTTTCGACATCGCATTACCTTCGTTACGGGTTAACACGCTCCGGCCGGCCGGAGACTCATCCTG
>QHOP01000613.1 GCA_003219345.1 Verrucomicrobiota bacterium | reverse complement strand
ATCCCCTGTTTTCGGGAGGCCATCCGGCTCAAGCCCGATTACACTGAAGCCCACTATAATCTGGGGATGGCCTACCTCACGCAAAAGCAGATCGACGAGGCTATTTCGGAGTTCACCGGAATCCTGCGCGTTTATCCGGACTTCGCGCCGGCGCAGCGCGCCTTGCTCAAGGCGCGCCAGCTTGAAACGAAATGAAAAGCCTCCCATCCGTCCCCGTCCGCATCCAACCCAGACCCCACCTGACCGAGCTGGCTTGGCAGGAGCGGCTGCCGGTCGAAAACCTCGATGGATTAAGCATGATGCACGTGCCCAATCAACCGGCTGACATCTCAAACACCGGCCCCGCTTGCTTGAGGGTGGTTGGTGGTTGCTCGTTGGATGTTCAATGTTTGCCGTTGGCCTCCCCTCCCGCCTCGTCGATCTCATAAATCCGATTGGCCTTCACCCCATTGACCACACTCCGCTTCCCGTTGCGCCACCTCACTTCAATGCGCATCGCATTGGTCAGACTCCCCGCCGCAAACACTCGCATCGCATCATCACCGCTCAAGTATCTGCCCCCGCAAATCATCTCCTGGCTCTGCATCGGCACAGCTCCGCCGTAGAGCCAAATCCTGGCCCCGATACCCTGCGTGTTGGGCGCCTGACCCTTCAACCGCACCGCCACCCGCGGCGCATGGCTCTCGTTGCGGTAGAGGCCCGCTGCCCCGTTCAAATTGTTCACCACCACATCCAGGTCCCCGTCGTTGTCCAAATCACACAAACACATCCCCTGCGACACCCCTTTGAAATCAAAGCCCCACTCATGACTCGCTTCCCGAAAGGTCAGATCATGCTCGTTGCGAAACGCCTTGTTCGGCAGCGGCAGCGGCGGATACATCAACAGTTTGAAAGGCACCCTTTCCCGCGGCCAGGGCCCCAGGGCATTGATTCGCTGGTCGGCATCCAGGTCCTGCGTGTCGAAGCTGTAGCCGGTCGTAATCAACAGGTCCTCGTAGCCGTCCAGGTCCACATCCAGAAAAACCGGACACCAGGACCATTCCGTGGCTTCGAGGTGACTGAAAAAGGCAATCTCCGAAAAAGTGCCGTCACCGCGATTCAAAAAAAGGGTGTTGCGCGCGACTTGAGCTCGCCCAGGGCTGATCCCGAATCCGTTCGGGCGTGAGGGGGATTCTGTCTCTGAAAATTGGGCCATGCGCCGAACATGGTCTGCGCTCAACATGTCGAGAACGATGAAGTCATCCAGGCCGTCGCGGTTAACGTCCGCAAAATCGACGCCCATCGAGAAACTGCTGGTTTTCGTCAGAGCCCTTCCTGAGAGTGCGCGGAATTTTCCCCTGCCATCATTGATCCAAATGCGGTCGGGACTCCAAAAATCGTTGCAAACATAGATGTCCGGCGCGCCGTTGCCATCAAGACAAGGGTCTTAGCTTCCCCTTGCCTTCATTCAGGTACAGAATATCCGGCTCGCCACGTTCGCGCACCAGGCCTTCGGGAGTTAATTCATAGTCATCGCGATCCTGGGGGCGCAGCATTCGCCGGCCATTGACATTCAGCATGTCCAATCCAGTGCTGCGGATGGTCGTCGTGCGATAATTGGCGACGTAAAGGTCCAGGGTGCCGTTGCCATCCACGTCCGCCAGCGCCATCGACATGCTGCCCCGTCTCCGAATCAACCCGCTGTCCGTTGACTCGGTGAAATGGCCCTGGCCGTCGTTCAGGAACAATCGCGTCCCGCCCCCCAGCGAGTTGACCAGCAAATCCACATCACCGTCTCCGTCGATATCGGCGAAAACCGCCCCGGTGGAATATTGCCCGGGGCACGCCACGCCGGCGCGGGCGGTGATGTCCTCGAATTTCCATTGGCCGAGGTTGCGGTAAAGCGCGTTGGGGTTGTCCAGCCCGCAAAAATACAGGTCCACCCGTCCGTCGCCATCCACGTCGCCCGCCGCAACGCCGGAGCCATTCAGTCGGATTTGGTTCAGCGCGGCGTTCGTGTCCGACAACTGGTTTGTAAATCCGATGCCAGTCACCGCTGGTGGCAGGAGCGTGAAGCCCGTTGGACCCGACTTCGAGACGGGCAGTTGAGCGCTTCGCCAGCCGTTGCCCGCCTGCCAATCGAGAGCACTGCCGCTTTGGAGAAAGGAGCCCGAAGCCATGGCAAGGCCGACTGCTGCCACGTAAAACCTGGACCTGAGCGATCTGAGATTGTTTCGCACCCGATGCTCAATGCAGCTCATCTGATTTTCGGGAGCATATTGAAGCGGCAGGAAGAATCAAATTGTGTTCTCAACCCGGCGCGACTAAAGTAGCACCGTTCAAACAGATTCACTTTAAGGTCTTCCTTTTGAATGAGCGCTGCTCTCGCTCTGCAACGACAGCGGGTTCTTTCCTTCGCCCGCTGGTTCGTCCTCCTGTGTGCAATGGTTTTTTGTGGTTCCCGTCTTCGTTCCGCTCCTTACCAGGCGCCGGGGACAAAACAAATGGCCGAGCGTCTTCAGAAAATCTCCGCGCAGAGCAACCCGCGGAACAACCTTTACCTGAATCGCGAACGGGCGGATTTGTTTGGCAAGGAGTTGAACCAGTTGCTCGCGACGCCGGACTCGCTCGACAAAGGGACCAAAGTCCTCGACCTGGATTCCAGGTATGCCACGGAGTTGCTGCTGGCAGGGAAAAGCTGGGAGGCGATCGAGGAGTTCACGCGGCTTGATGCCTTTACCAGGACCAGCGGGGTCAATTTCGGCAGCCAAACACGGAGTTCGCTTCGGCATTTCCTGGCGATTGCATTCCTCCGGTTGGGCGAACAGGAGAATTGTCTGACCAATCACACCATCGATTCGTGTTTGATGCCGATCCGGGGCAACGGCGTTCACAAAATCCAGCGCGGCTCCCGCAAGGCCGCAGAGCTTCTGACCGAGCAGTTGAACGAATTTCCAGACGACTTGAAAGCGCGATGGCTGCTCAACCTGGCTTACATGACTCTGGGCGAATATCCAGACCGTGTGCCGTCAAAGTGGCTGATTCCACCAAAGGCCTTTGAATCCGATTATCAAATGCCCCGGTTTTACGATGTCGCGGGCAACCTCGGGCTGGATTTGAATTCACTGTCCGGCGGCGTGATTGCCGAGGACTTCGACGGCGATGGCAACCTGGACATCATGATTTCCTCGCTCGGGGTCCAGGATCAATTGCGTTATTTCCACAACAACGGCGATGGGACTTTCACCGATGTTACATTTGCTTCCGGTGTTGCAGTCAACAACCGCTATGTTGCATGGGGATGCGGGTTTATTGACTATGACAATGACGGCTGGCAGGACATCCTTCAGGTGAATGGACACGTTTACCCGGAGATTGACAACTACCATATGGATCAAACCTTCAAGAATCCGCGCCTGGTCTACAAGAATCTTGGCAATGGACGCTTCCAGGATGTTTCGGCGGAGATGGGACCCGGCGTTAGCGAACATTTCTCGAGCCGCGGGGCGGCTTTTGGAGATTATGACAACGACGGCGACATGGATGCGCTGATTCTGAATATGAACGATCTA
>QHOP01000610.1 GCA_003219345.1 Verrucomicrobiota bacterium | reverse complement strand
GTCTGGCCAATCAGCTCGGCGGCGTCTTCGATAATTTTCAAGCCGTGCTTTTCAGCGAGTTCCAAAATCGGATCCATGTCCACCGGAAGACCGTAAATATGCACGACCATGATCGCACGAGTGCGCGGCGTTATCTTTTGCGCCACCTGCTCAATGTCCATGTTCCACGTCAGTGGGTCACAATCCACGACCACGGGTGTGGCGCCGGCCCGGACAATTGCGGCGGCGCAGGAAATAATCGTGAATGTGGGCAGGATGACTTCATCGCCAGGACCCAAGCCCAGGGCAGTCACAGCGACATCCAATGCGGCCGAGCCGTTGCAAACAGCAATGCCGTATTTTCGCCCCACGTGCTGCGCCATGCCTTCCTCGAGCCGCTGCACAAATGGGCCTTCCGAAGAAATCCAACGGGTATCAATACACTCGGCGAGATACTTTTTCTCGTTCCCGTCGAGCAGCGGTTCGTTTACGGGGATGAAGTTCATTTAGCCAGTGGTCCTGTTGTCCTTGGATGTTTGAAACCGCGAACCACGCGAAATACGCGAACAAAAAATCAAACACTCCCGTTGACCCAACGAGTGACCGCCAGTCCTGTTTCTTCCGCGTGTTTGGCGTATTCCGCGGTTAAAAGTTTCTCTTGTCGTCCGGTGGTCAGTGGACTTGTTGTCAACCCTGTTTCCTCAGAAGATAAGCCACACCCCATGTGCTTTCGGAAGGAACCTTTCCCGTTGCTCCTCTTCGAATGTCGTCAACCGGCCGTCGCGTTTGGCCTCGGCCAGCATCGTGTAGCGGACCGTCACCACGCCGGCGTTCGTATCCAACTCCGGTTCGGCAATCCGGGTGAGGCGTGTGTTCTCGTCTTCCACTCGCTTGAGGCGCACCGACGGTCGTTGGGCAAGAACCGCCGGCCCGTGCCAGACATCGAATAGAAACAGCCCTCCCGGTCGCACGTGTCGCGCGGCATTGGCAAGAGTTTGTAGCAATTCCACGTTGCGGGTTTGGTAACTGACTACATGGAACAGCGCCAGCACACCGTCGAAGACGCGGCCCAATTCCACTGTATGCATATCCCCCTGCATGCAGTCGAAGCTGCCATCCCCAACCTGGGGATCCTCCTGGCTGGTCTGCCGCATCCTGGCCACCATCATCTCGCTACGCTCCACACCGAACATATCAAAGCCATGGCGGGCCAACAGGCAGCCATGTTTGCCCGTGCCGGAGCCAAACTCCAGCAGGCTTTGGACCTTCGGCGACGCGGCTCGCAACGTTCGGGCAACGTACTCCGCTTCGGCCCCGTAATCCTTGTCCCGGTAAAGGAGATCGTAGTAGGCGCTGTAACGTTGAAAGACGTCTTGGCTCATGCCGTAACGCGTTTGGAACCGAACTTGAGCTTTGCGGGCAGTTTGCCTTCGAAGCGTGTTTTGTCTCCGTCTCCAGCGTAAGGTCCTTGCTTGACCTCGTACATCTCCAGTTCCTCAAGAACCTCGAAGCCGTGTCCGCCTGTGGCAAGGAGTATCACATCCCCCGCCTCCAAGATGCGGCTTTCTAAATAGTTCTGCTCGTTATCAAAAAAATTCACTCTTACTTTGCCTCGTCTTATGAACAAGACTTCCAAGGTGTAATGCACCTCGCGGGCCACGGGGTTATGAACGTGCGCTTCGATTATTTTACCCGCTGGATGGTGCATGTAAGCCAACTGCTGCGAAAAGCTGTCAGGTGTGAAAAAATGAATTCCTGGCTGGTCAAAATCTTTCCGCAAGATAATCGCCATGATTTCGCCGTTATGTTTTATTTCAGCTATCATAAAACTGTTCCGGTTCGCTCTTGGATCTGGCTTTCTTTACGTGACGCCAAAAGTGCCGCCGCGTGAGGGCACGCGGCCTACAACGTCCTGTAGTCCGGGACCCCTGACCTGGCTTCGTGGATTTATGTCCTCGTGTATTTGAATATATAGAGGAGCTTTTTTCGGGTGTGCCCGTTTGTCGCAATTTCAAGCTTTTGGCACGCCGCCAACTTAACCTGCATTTCTCACCGGAGCGCGGCTGTGTCGTCCTCGACCAGCCGCAGCAACATTGTTCCACGCCAGTGCTGCGGCTGGTCCGCGACACAGCCGCGCTCCGACACGGTGCAGCCTTCCTCCGCTCCTGGTGAGAAATGCAGGTTAAGCCGGAGATACGCACGATGGATCAGGTGCGACATACGGAAAGTTCTTTACCGTTTCAAATAATGCGCTGTTTCATTACTGAAGGTCACCCCCACTTACGAGTTCAAGTAATGCTCCCATCCCTCGGGCAGGCGGTAGTCGAAATAGTCGAGTTTGAGGACCCATTCGAGGAGCTTCGGATCTTTGCGGACTTCGGCTTGATGGAATTGGACGCCTGCCTGATGGCTCTTGGCCATAAGATGGCGGATGCCCTCGCTCGTGCGATGAGTCAATTTATCTTTGAGCCAGTGATAGAAAGGGCGCAGGGGTGTTTTCCATGTCATTGGCTCGGCAGGACGCGCCACACCAGTGCGACGGATCTGGGTGTAGGAATCACAAACACCTTGATAGAAGGCGCGCTGCTGAAAGTATTCGATGGTGAGCCTTGGGGCTGGGACTTCATGCTGCACCGCCGCGCAGGGATGATAGACCGCCTTAAGGTCGGCACCACGAATTTTTAGGCTTAGACTTGTTTCACCATCGCCTTGAAATCGCTGAAGAGGCTTTGGAATACAATCAGGATGGAAGCCGCCTAGGTCGAACAAGGCACGCTTACGGATCGCGAAATTAAGGCCCATGACATAACAAGGGTTGATTTGTTTAACCTCATTCCCGCCCTCCAAAAGGCTCAACCAACTACAGTGTCGTCCCTCCGCTGTCTC
>QHOP01000397.1 GCA_003219345.1 Verrucomicrobiota bacterium | reverse complement strand
GCAAAGTGAAGCAGGCCATCGTCGGCTACGGCGCGGCGCAAAAAATGGCGGTCGCCAAAATGGTGCAGCGCTTGTTGAGTCTGGCGGAGCCGCCCGCCCCCGACGCTGCCGACGCGCTGGCGCTGGCGCTCACGCACGCGCAAGAAAACGGACGTTACACCTTGAGCATGCCGAAGAGGATTTGACGCGTGGGAGGGACGCCGTGTCGGCGTCCCTGACCAGTGGGACGGCAGCAGGCCGTCCCTCCCAAATTAAAATCAGAGACGAGCGGCAACGGGTCCCTGCCGCGATTGGAACTATGCTTGATCGAATACTTTTCTGGGTCGTCCTGGTCTGGATGGTTGCCCTGCTGGTGATGGCGGTCCGGGCAGTGCGCGAAGTATGGAAAGAGGACAGTCGCGAGACGGCTGAACCGGACGCCGCCCTGCCGGACACGAATACACAGGAAACGAGCAAACCAACCGGCCCTGAAACCGGTCAATGATTCCTCTCTCCGGCGAGGATTTTCGCAAATGATCAATTTCCTGCACGGCAAACTGGTTGACGCGTTGCCGACGCAAGTGACGGTGGACGTCAACGGCGTCGGCTACGAAGCGCTCATCCCGCTTTCGTCCTACGACAAGCTGCCTTCGCCCGGCCAGGAAGTGAGACTGCTCACGCACCTCGCCGTGCGCGAGGACGCCCACGTTCTCTACGGCTTCATGACGACGGCCGAACGCGAGCTGTTCCGCTTGCTCATCAACACGGTCAGCGGCATCGGCCCGAAAATCGCGTTGAACATTTTGAGCGGCATGAATGCGAGGGCCTTTCGCGGCGCGGTGGCCAACGGCGATGTCCAGGCGCTTTCGCAAATCTCCGGGGTCGGCAAAAAAACCGCCGAACGCATCGTCGTGGAGTTGAAGGACAGGATCGGCGCGGCCGGCGCATGGGAGGCGATCAGCGAGCAGCGGGCGTTGTCGCCGGAAGATCAGAAGGTGAATGACGCCGCGCTGGCCCTGGTCGCGCTCGGATTCAAACAAATCGAAGCCCACGACACCGTGCGCGCCGCCTTGAGCGCACTCGGCCCTAAGGCGACGGTCGAAGACCTGGTGCGCGCCGGTTTGAAAAAGGGAGCGTGAAAATCAGCTTCCAGGCTCCGCAAAGGGGAACATCTGAAACGTCCGGATCGAGCGGCGTCGTTGTGCCGCACGAAGCCAGGTGGCACCAACGGCTGGCCGCCGCGTTGGCTTACGGCGTCATCCGTTGCGTGGCCGCCACCGTTCGGTTCGAGATGAAGGACGTCTCCGGACTGTTCCAGGGCGCGCCGAAGGAGCGAATCATATTTTCCATCTGGCACAATCGCCTGGCGCTTTCCTTGATGCTGTATCGCCGATACGTGGGGAGGTTCGCGCTGGACCGACGAATGGCCGCGATGGTCAGCGCCAGCCGGGACGGCGGATTGCTGGCGCGGGTCCTCAAGCACTTTGGAGTCGAGCCGGTGCGCGGTTCGTCGAGCCGTCGCGGACCACGGGCCTTGCGCGAACTGGCTTCGTGGGGAGAACGCGGCTACGACCTGGCGATCACTCCGGACGGCCCGCGCGGTCCGTGTTACCAGGTGCAGGAAGGCGTGATTTCCATCGCCCAGTTGACCGGCCTGCCGATCGTGCCAGTGTCGTATCACTTGAACTGGAAAATCCGGTCGAAAAGCTGGGACCGATTTCAGGTTCCGCTGCCGTTTGCGCGGTGCAGCGTCCGCATCGGGGAGGTTTTGCGCGTGCCGCGGAACGCGAGCGAGGCCGATCGCGAAACATTGCGGCAAAACCTTGAGCAAACGATGCTGGCCATCACGCAGGATTGAATGCGTGAAGCGCGGGCATTTGCTTCAACCTTCATCACCGATTCTCTTCGGGAAAAACCGGCGGTAATGTTCGTAACGGCGGAGGACCGTGCGAACGTATTTGCGCGTGCCGGGAAAATCAATCCCTTCAATGAACGCTGCGCTGTTCGTCGCGGCCGCGCCGTTGTCCCACTTCAACGCGCGAGCGCGACCGGCGTTGTAGTCGGCGAGCGCGTACGGCAACGGATTGTCGGTCTGCTGATGGCGCTTCAGTAATTTGGCGAGATACCACGCGCCAGCGAGCGTGTTCGTGCCGGGGTTGAGCAGTTGTTGCGGCGAAAACGTTGTCAGTTTCTCCGCCTGGGCCCATTCCTGCGCGGCGGCGCCGCGGATTTGCATCAAACCGAATTCCTGCCTCGATCCGCGCGCGTCCGGGTTGAACCAACTCTCCCGCCAGACGACCGCTTTGACCAGCGCCGGCTCAACGCCGTACCGCCGCGCCGCCGCCAGAATGACCGCGTCATAACGGTGGTCCCGCCAATGATAGTAGCGCCAGCCAACGATGGTCCCCGCGGGAATCAGGAAGACCAGAACCAGCCAGGGCCAGCGACGTTGCACGGCGCACTTGTAGCCAGAGAGCCGCGGAGAGTCGAGGATTCAAGGGAATATCGAACATTGATTCCGAACTTTGAACTTTGAACCTTGAACCTTGAACCTTGAACCTTGAACATCCGCCTTTAAAATGATCGCCCGTGTCACATTGGAGATCGCGCTCCGAAAAGAATTCGATTACCTGATCCCGCCGGAACTGAGGGCACAGGTCGAAGTGGGCACGCGCGTCAAGGTCCCCTTCGGCCCGCGCCAGGTGATGGGCTGCGTGACCGCGCTGGTCAAGGAATCGACGCACATCAACTTGCGGCCGCTTTTGAAAGTAGTCGGGCGACAAGCGCTGGTCACGCCGAGCATTTTGAAACTCGCGCGCTGGATCGCGGATTATTACTGCTGCCCGGTTGAAGCCGCGCTGAAAAGCGTCCTGCCCGAAGCCGTGCGCAAGGAGAAAGCGGGCTGGCGCGAGCGGTTGTTCGCGCGCGCGCTGCCGCTCGCCGGGGACCTGCCCAGGCTCACCAGGCGCCAACAGGAGGTGTGGAACGTCATTGAGGAATGGCGGGAGATGCCATTGCAGGAGCTCCTCGACCTGGCCGACACCACCGCGGAAACGGTGCGGAAGCTCGAAGACAAGGGATTGGTCAGCATTGGTCCGCAAATTTCCGAGCGCGATCCTTACGCGGGCGAGCACATCCTGCCCACGCAACCGCTGGCGCTGAATGCCGAGCAGGCGGCGGCGCTGGAAAAAATCAAAGCAGCGCTCGACAGCAAAGCGCCATCAACCATCAACCATCAACCATCATCAACCTTCCTGCTCCACGGCGTCACGGGCAGCGGGAAGACGGAAATTTATTTGCAGGCGATTGCCTGCGCGCTGCAACAGGGCAGAGGCGCCATCGTGCTCGTGCCGGAAATTTCGCTGACGCCCCAGACCGTCGAGCGGTTCAAGGCGCGCTTCTGTTCCGGGCCGTTGCAGACGCTCGTCGCGGTGTTGCACAGCCATTTGTCCGCGGGCGAACGCCACGATGAATGGCACAAGATTCGTCAGGGACGCGCGCGGATTGTCATCGGCGCGCGTTCAGCGATCTTCGCGCCGCTGGACCCGCTCGGCCTGATCGTCGTGGACGAGGAACACGAACACTCCTACAAACAGGAGGAAGCCCCGCGTTACCACGCGCGTGATGTCGCAGTGGTGCGCGGCCAGATGGAAGGCGCGGTGGTCGTGCTCGGCTCAGCCACACCCTCGCTCGAGAGTTTCCACAACGCGCAGAAGGGGAAATACTCGCTGCTCCAACTGCCGCATCGCGCCGACGACAGGAAAATGCCGCTCGTGCGCGTCATTGACATGCGGCAGGAATCGCGCAAGGAAAAAGGCACGCCCATTTTTTCGCAGAAGCTCAAGGAGGAAATCACACTGCGGCTGGAGCGACGCGAGCAGGTGATGTTGTTTCTGAATCGCCGCGGCTATGCGACGTCGTTGCAGTGCCCAAAGTGCGGCTTCGTGGCCGAGTGCCCCAATTGCAGCGTGGCGCTGACCTATCACCGGTCCAGGCAAAGGCTCCTCTGCCACATTTGCGCCTACGAAGCGCAGGCGCCGACCCTTTGTCCAAACGGGAAATGCCGCAATCCGGCGATTCGTTACGCCGGACTCGGCACGGAAAAGGTCGAGGACACACTAACGAAGTTGTTTCCGCGCGCGCGCGTGCGGCGGATGGACTCCGACGCGCTCAAACGCAAGGACGATTACCGGCGCATCCTGGGCGATTTTCGCACGGGCAAGATTGACATCCTCGTCGGCACCCAGATGATCGCGAAGGGTCTCCATTTCCCAAACGTCACACTGGTCGGCATCATTTACGCCGACCTGAGCCTGCATCAGCCGGATTTTCGCGCCGGGGAACGGACGTTTCAACTGCTGACACAAGTCTCCGGTCGCGCGGGCCGTGGCGAGGTCGAAGGCGAAGTGGTCGTGCAGGCGTTCACGCCGTTTCATCCGGCGATTCAATACGCGCGCCGGCACGACTTCGCCGGCTTTTACGAACAAGAGATTGAATTTCGCGAACAACTCAAATATCCGCCCGTCTCGCGCGCCGCGCTGCTGACGTTGAAAGGCCGCAATGAGGAGAAAGTCCGGCTTTCGGCAGATCATGTCCGAAAGGAGATTGAGAAGCTGGCCGGGCGGGGAAGTCAGAAAGTGGGAAAGCGGGAAAGTGAGAGCGCTGAACCGGTCAAGTCCGGCGCCATGTCTGCTCACTTTCCCGCTTTCCCACTTTCCCAACCGCCGGCTCTCCACGCGCTTCCCGACCTGATCATCGCCGGCCCCGCGCCCGCGCCGTTGCTGCGCGCGGAAACTTATTATCGCTATCAACTCATGCTCCGCACGCGGCAGATGAGCAAACTCAGCCGGTCGCTGGCGAACGTGCTGGAGACTCTGTCCTTGCCGGAGGATGTTTCGCTCATGGTGGACGTTGATCCGGTGAATTTGGCGTGAGATCTGGGCGGAAGGGAAGCCAGGCCCTACATGAACCGGGAGGGAAATGACTTTGCTTGCCTGCCGGCTTCGTGGTAACGCAACTGGCACTTCCATCCAGCTATGAATAAAATTATTCGCCTTCTCATCGTTGTTGACGCAGTTTGTTGGTTTGCGACCGCCACCCGTGCCGAGACGGAAGCGACCGCCATCGAGTGCCTCAAGTCCGCCACTTTTCTGGCGCCGATCGACTCGTCCGCGCACCGGAAATACGCGCCCGACCGCGAGGTCGAGGTTCTGCATCTGGCGCTGGATGTCACGCCGGACTTCAAGCAGCGCACCATCGAGGGCAAGGCGACCCTTCGATTCAAACCCATCGCCAGACCGGTCGAGGAATTGAAGCTCGACGCCGTGGACCTGGAGGTTCATTCCGTCACCGCCACGGAAAAAATCCAAACCTACCAAGTGACTGAAGAAAAAGTGATCGTCACTTTTGCCGAGCCGATTCCACCGGACAAGGAAGCGGCCGTGACCATCGCCTACCACGCGGAGCCGAAACAGGGGCTTTACTTTCGCACTCCGGAGATGGGCTACAAAGAGGGCGACACGCACCTGTTTACTCAAGGCGAAGAGATCGAGGCGCGGCACTGGTATCCGTGCTTCGATTCGCCGAACGAAAAGTTCACTTCCGAAATCACCTGCCGCGTGTCCGAAGGAATGACAGTGCTGTCGAACGGAGGGCTGGTTTCAGAAGAGAAAGACCCTGTGACGGGGCTGATGGCGGTTCACTGGTCGCAGGACAAACCCCATGCCAACTACCTGATCACGCTCGTCGCCGGCTTTTTCAAAAAAATCGAGGACAAACACAACAACATCCCGCTCGCGTTTTACACGCCGCCTTCGGAGATCAAGGAGGCGGCCAGCTCGTTCCGCGACACGAAAGACATCATGGCGTTTTTCGAGCAGGAAATCGGTGTGCCGTATCCCTGGCCTAAGTATGATCAGGTTTGCGTGAATGATTTTGTGGCGGGCGGCATGGAGAACACCAGTTGCACGACGCTGACCGACAACACGCTTTTTACTGAGGCAACGGAGAACATTCGCGACAGCGAAGGCCTGGTTTCGCACGAGATGGCCCACCAATGGTTCGGCGACCTGGTCACGTGCAAGGATTGGAGCGACATCTGGCTCAACGAAGGTTTCGCCACGTACTACGAGTCGCTCTACCACGGCCACAAAAACGGGCGCGATGCGATGCTTTACGAGCTTTATCAGCGCGCCCGGCAGATCACGGACATGACGAATGACACCAACGCGATTGTCCGCCGGACTTACGATTCGCCCGGCGAAATGTTCGGTTACCTCGCCTACCCGAAGGGCGGCTGGGTGCTGCACATGCTCCGCTCGCAACTGGGCGAGGAACTTTACCGGCGTTGCATCAGGACGTACCTCGAGCGACACCGATACGGCAATGTGGTGACCGAGGATTTGCGCGCCGTCATCGAGGAGCTTTCGGGACGCTCTCATGACCAGTTCTTCGACCAGTGGGTCTATCACGCGCACCACCCGGAACTGGAGGTGAACTACAATTGGGAGGAAAAGACCCGGCTCGCGAAGGTCTCCATCCGACAAGCGCAGAAACTCGGCGACAACGTTTCGCTGTTCAACTTTCCGCTCACGGTTCGTTTCAAAGGCAAATTTGGCAGGGCCGACCGCCCGATTCAGGTGAAGGAAAAAGAGGAGGATTTTTATTTCCCGCTTGAGTCCGCGCCGGAAATAGTTCGCCTCGATCCCGATTACGCGTTGCTCGCCAGGATCACGTTCAACCTGCCGAACGCCATGCTTCACGCCCAACTGTCTGACGCGAACGACGCGGTCGGGCGACTGTTGGCCGTCGAACAACTGAGCGCGAAGAAGGACAAGGAAACGGCCGCCCGACTCAAAGAGCGGTTGAACCAGGACCCGTTTTACGGCGTGCGCGTCGAAGCCTCGCGGGCGCTGCGCTCCATTCACACCGACGAAGCGCTGGAGGCGCTCCTGGCTTCGACCCGGCAATCGGACGCGCGCGTCCGCCGGCAGGTCGTGGACGACGTCGGCGGCTTTTATCGTGACACGGCTTACGCCGCGGCGCGCCAGACCCTGGAAGCGGAGAAAAACCCGGACATACTGAACGAAGCCATCCGGGCCATCGGCGGTTACGCGAAGCCGGAAGTGCATGAGGCGCTGCTCCGGTTCCTGAACTCGGAATGCCGTTGCTGGATGCACTGTCGAAACGGGAAGCCGGGTTCACCAGTCGCGGCTTCGGGCAAGGACTCCGCACACTGGCTTATCTGGCGCGCAACGAGGAAAAGAAGGACAACGTCCGCGAATTCCTGATGGACTATTTGAACCATCAGAAGCGGAGCATTGCCTTGGCCGCGATCAACGCGCTCGGTGCCCTCGGCGATCCCAAAGCCGTCGCGGTGCTTGAAAAATTTGCCACCGCTTCAAAGGAAAGCCCGGAACGAACTGCCGCCGAGCGCGCTGTGGCTGATCTGCGCGCCGGGCGAAAGCCAGTGGATGATTTCAAAAACCTGCGCGACGAGGTGCTGGACTTACAGAAGCAGAACCGCGAACTCCGCAAAGAGCTGGAGGATTTGAAAAAGAAAGTTGAGGCGGCGGAAGCAAAGCCGACCGAAAGCAAA
>QHOP01000396.1 GCA_003219345.1 Verrucomicrobiota bacterium | reverse complement strand
TCGTTGAGCGCCTGACGAAACGGCTCGCCCGCCTTGACCAGAAGCTGGCTGGCTTGAACCGACGCCGGGTTCAGCCAATCGACCGCGTTGGCGATGAAGATGGGGAAGGAAATACGGAACGGCCAGTTGCTTTCGAGCATGTCGAAACCGAGCCACACGATGCGTTGCCGCGCCAGTTCGCCGGCGAGGATCAGCGGCGTTTGTGGCGCCTCCGCCACGGCCACGGCCCAGGTTGGCGTTTTGACCACGAGCGATTTCATGATCGCGACGTTGTCGAAACCCACGAAACGCAGCAGTGGATGCGTGCTCTTCCAATCCACAATGGCCGGCCCCTCCACACTGCCGACGCTGCTGAACCAGTTCGTGTTCATGGTGTGAATCGCGAGCGTGTTCAACCTGGGCCAGACGGCGGGGGTGACATCATCCAGCACGACCAGATCGAAGTTCGGCTTCGACTCGGTCACGTCCGATGCGACGGAGAGCTCCACTTTGCCGGCGGCTTTGAGCGCCTTTTCCAGCAGGCGATTGCCGCGCGTCACCAGCAGCACTTTCACCGGCTGCGGCAAGACGCTCACAATGGAGGCCTGGTTGTC
Organism: Verrucomicrobiota bacterium; assembly: GCA_003219345.1. GTDB lineage: Bacteria > Verrucomicrobiota > Verrucomicrobiia > Limisphaerales > AV2 > AV2. The sequence continues at coordinate 6,511 of QHOP01000396.1, read as the reverse complement.
CGCGGCCAGGTCGTCCTGGGCGGTAATCCGGACGCTGAAAACGCCGTCCCGCGGCTGCGCGGCCAGGAAAACGACCGGCACGGAGTTTGTCTCTGGAATCGTGATGGATTTCGTTTCTAGCAACTGGTCGTCGAATCGCAGTTCGATTTCGGTCTTCTGTTCGTCGGGCGAGTAGTTGGCCACACTGGTGAAGACGGCGCGCCGGCTGGGGTCTTCGGGATTCGGCCGCGCGTCGAGCGAAACGATGCCGAGGTTGTTCGCACGCTGACCAACGAGATGGTAAACCAGCGGCAGACCCTTGTTCTCGATCTCGCTCAATCCGGGCGCCGCGCCGTCGCTGAACAAATGAACCTCCGCGCCGGTTTTGTCGCGCGTCAGCGACTCCGCCATTTTCAACGCTTCGACCAGGCGCGTCGGCGAATCGGTCACCCGGCACGATTCGATGGCGCGTCGCAGCAGCGATTTCTCGCTGGTCTCGGATTGTTTGACCTCGGTCACCGCGGCCGCGAGCAGCACCACCATGCGGTCGGTATCGCGCAGACTGCTCACGAGCTTGAGCGCCTCGGCGCGCGCCTTCTCGAAGCGCGACGGCGTTTCGTCGGTGCATTGCATCGAGGCCGAGGCGTCGAGGATGAGCACCTGCAGATTGCCGCCCGCGAGCCTGCCGGAGAAGTAAGGCCGGGCGAGCGCGAAAATCGCCAGCGCCAGCATCAGCAGTTGGAGGATCAGCAGCCAGTTGTGGCGCAGCCGTTGGAACGGCGCGCTGGCCTGCGTTTCCGCCAGGAATTTCTGCCAGAGCAACGTGCTGGAGACGAGCCGCACCACGCGCTTGCGTTTGAGCAAATAAAACAGGATCACCACCGGAATGGCGGCGGCGAACCAAAGAGCCGCGGGAGCGAGAAAGCGCATTTTAGTGCGGAGTGCGGAGTGCGGAGTGCGGAATGCGGTTGGCGGACGGTTTGGCTGATTTGCGGGCGTTGTTTCGCCGCGCCGTGTTGATAGATCCGACGGAAATGGCGACGAGCTCGCCAGATTCGTCGAGCAAGGGACCGGATTTGTCTGCTTCCAACTTCCCGGCATCTACGAGCAGTTCGATCCAATACGAGGATTCATCCGCTTCTTCCTCCACGATACCTATTTTGGAAATGAAATCAGCGGCGGACCTCGCCCGGCAGGCAGCCCGGTAATTCGCGCCGACGGAGGTGCCGGCTCGCAGCAGTTGTCCGCCCAAGACATGGCTTGTTCGGTCATTGGGCAGAGTTTCAACCAACTTGATGACGTCCAGTGCAAACTTCTTTGTTCGTTGTTTCAAATTTTCATTGCTCATAGTATTCCTTTCTTCCTACATGCGACCATTGGTCAACTGTTCATTCCCCACTCCGCACTCCGCACTCCGCACTTCAATCAGCCCCACACCTCCGCTTCTCTCAATTGCTTCAGTAAGAGTTCTTCCAGCGGCGTGTCGGACGCGGCCATGAAAAAGTTCATGCCGCGCGACGAGCAATACTCGCGCAGGCGTTGACAGAAGTTCTGCACGGTCTGCTTGTAAGCGTTGAGACGATATTTGCCGAAGGTGACTTCCTGTTGGGCGCCCGTCTCCGAATCAATCAACCGCAGGTCGCCATAAGTGGCCGGATCCAATTCGTCCGGCGCGAGGATTTGCACCGCATTGACCTGAAAACCGCGACCGACCAGGGCGGTGAGGCCCGTTTCATAACCCGCTGGATCGAGAAAGTCGCTCAGCACAACGGCCACGCCCGCCTGACGCGCCTGCAACGCGCCGCGGCGCAAGGCTTCGTTGAACGCCGCCGCTCCGCAAGCCGTGAGTTGATTGATGTTTTGGAAGAATTGCAGCGCCGACTTGCGCCCCCGCACGGACCGCAATGCGCCACGGGCGGCGAGCTCCTGAGTTCGGGCTTTGAGTTCCGATTCGTTCGCCGGTTCCTGCGAAATGTCCGGAAAAGTCACGACGCTGACGCGGTCAAAGCCGCACAGAGCGACATAGCCAACCGCGGCGGCGACCTGCCGCGCGAAATCAAACTTGCGCGGTTCGCCGAACGTCATGGATTCGCTGGCATCGAGAAAAACGGTGACCGGCAACTCGCGCTCCTCCTCGTAGAGTTTCAGGAAGAGGCGGTCGAGCCGGCCGTAGAGGTTCCAATCGAGATAACGGAAATCGTCACCCGCGACGTAATTGCGGTAATCGGCGAATTCGACTGATTGGCCGCGCGCTTTGCTGCGCCGCTCGCCCTTGAGGGAGCTTTTCGCGCGCCGCTGCGCGAGCAATTGGAATTGTTCGAGTCGGCGGAGGAGTTCAGGGGTGAGGAGCGATGGCATGATTCAACCGCCAAGGCGCGAAAACGCGGGGCCGTTGGAAATTGGTAGTGAGAGTCGATTCATCGGAGATCAGCCTCTGCGTCTCCGCGGTTGTTCAAGCATTCACCGCTTCCGCATCTCTGGGCACATCCTGGAGAATCTGTGTGATGATATGGTCGGTGGTGATGCCTTCGGCTTCGGCCTCGAAATTCAGGATCAGACGATGCCGAAGCGCCGCCGCCGCGGCGGTCTGGAGGTCGTCAAAGCTGACGTTGAACCGGCCTTGGGTCAGCGCGCGGACTTTACCGGCGAGAATCAGGGTCTGTCCGCCGCGCGGGCTGCTGCCGAAGCGGAGATATTGATTGGCGATCGGCGCGGCAGTTTCCGACTTCGGGTGCGTGGCGAGCACGAGGCGCACGGCGTAGTCCTTGACGTGCGTGGCCACCGGCACTTCACGAACGAGCTTTTGCAACTCAATCAGGTTGGCGCCATCGAGCACTTTGTCCACCTGCGCCTTCGCGCTTTCGGTGGTGCGATTGAGCACTTCGGTCAGTTCAGCGGCGCTGGGATAATCCACCAGCAGTTTGAAAAAGAAGCGGTCAAGCTGCGCCTCAGGCAGCGGGTAGGTCCCTTCCTGATCGATGGGGTTTTGCGTCGCGAGCACGAAAAACGGCTCGGCCAGTTTGCGGATTTCGCCGGCGGCGGTGACCTGTTTCTCCTGCATCGCTTCGAGCAGGGCGGATTGCGTTTTGGGCGTCGCGCGATTGATTTCGTCGGCGAGAATGAGGTGCGCGAAGATCGGTCCCCGCTGGAACTGGAACTCGCGACGGCCGTCCGGATTTTCCACGACCAGGTTCGTCCCGAGAATGTCGGCAGGCATCAGGTCGGGCGTAAACTGGATGCGGTTGAAGGAAAGGTCGAGCACCTCGCTGAGTGTGCGGACGAGCAGCGTCTTGCCGAGGCCCGGCACGCCCTCGAGCAGCACGTGGCCACCCGCGAAGATGGCGATGAGCGTGCCTTCGACAATTTCGTGGTTGCCAACGATGACTTTGCCGATTTCTTCGCGGAGTCGGGCGTGGGTTTCGCGAAAGGATTGGATTTGTTCTTCAGTGTTCATGCCTCTTTGGCGCGTTGAATCGTTGAACAGTTGAATCGTTGAACCGGCTTGCGCACGGCGCGCCTTTCCGATTCAACGATTCAACGCTTCAACGCTTTTAACGGTTCAACGGTTTTATTCCTTCAGATCATCAAAATAATCCTTGACCGCGCCCTGATACGCGCGTGGAACCTGTTCCTGGCTGAGCGCGCTTTGGGCTTCGCTTTGCGCGGCAGCGACCGCTTCAGTGTAAGCCACCTTGCTCTGGCCTTTGATGCTGACACCCTTCAACGTGATGCTCGGCATCGGGCCACCAGGGCTGATCTGGCCTTTCACTTTGGTGGGCACGAGCGCGTCGGAAAGCTCCCCGTCGCCCCGATCGGTTTCTCCGCGCGGCGCCATGTCGGGACGCTGCAGGCCCGAATTGTCCCAACGATCCATCATGGTCGGAAAAGTCGTCCAGCCGTTGTCGTCCGACCAGGTGCCGACGCCGCGCCCGGGTCTGCCGCCTTTGCCGGCTCGCGGCGGCCCCAGGCACTGCCCCCAGCCCACGCAATTGCCCACACACATCTGCGCCTTTTGCAGCGCGTCCATCATCGCCATCATGGATTGCGCGTCGCCCAACTGGTCGAGTAGTCGTTTCAGTTCATCGGAAGCATCGGCGAGTGACTGAGCCGCGCCGGGCTTGTCACTGTTCTGCATCTTGCCCACGGCCGCTTTAAGGAAATCGCCGACCTTGCCGTATTGACTGCCGGGTTTGACTGCCTTGTCCACTTCTTCGAGCATTTTCTTCAACTGCTCCTCGCTGAGGTTGCCCTTCTTCAACTGGTCGATCATCTTTTGCAACGTTTGCATTGCGGCTTCCGCCTGGCCTTTGTCGAGTTGCTCGGCGAGGTCTTTGCCCAGTTGCGCCTGCTGCATTTCCAATTGCCGGAGCGCCTTGGCCATCGCCTGCATCTTATCCAAATCCACTTCGGCGACCTTCAAGTCCTTGAGGAACTGGTCGATTTGACTGTTCTCCAGCGCTTTGATGGCTTCTTCCAGGCTTGGCAATTGCAGCCCCAGTTCCTGCGCCTTTTTCGCCAGATCGGAAAGCGACTGCGACATCTGTTCCTTCTGTTGCTGGCCCGCGGAATCGTTGCCCGGCAAACCAGCCGCGGCCTGTTGCAGCTTTTGCAATTCCTTTTGCAACTTGTCCAACGCGTCCGGCGTCGCCTCCGGATTGCCGAGCTGCTTTTGCATCGAATCAATCTGCTTCTGCAAATCGGCCTTGCTCGTTGAACTGCGCCCGGTTGGAGAACGCGCGGCTCGTTCCAGTTTCCGCAGCGCCGCGTCCTTCGCCAAATCCTTGGCCTGGTCCTTCAGTTTTTCCGTCGCGCTGGCTAGGTCGCGCAGCGCTTCCGTGCGAGTGAGCGAAACTTTGGCCAGCAGGTCGCCCAGTTCCTTGACTGAATCGAGCGCTTTTTGCGTCGGTTCGAGCGCGGGCGGACGCCGCTCCAACGAGCGACGCGTCAACTCGGCAAGCTGCTTGCCGGTGTCCCTGATGATTTCAGCCTCCTTCTTCGTTTGCAGATAGGCCTTGCTTCGGTATTCCGGAACGAAACCGAGGGTAAACCCCAGCACCAGCAACAGCAGCGACCAGCGGGCGATTCGCGGCAAATGATAGGGCAACGATTTGCCCGCGTCGAAATCGCGCACGCGACCCGCGGCATCGGCAAGCACCAGGTGCTGCCAAGTCTCCGCGACCGACGTCGCCACGACTTCCAGGGCCGTGCTGAGCCGTTCCTGAAGATGTTGCCGTTCATCCACCCACCGCGCTGTTTCGACCAGAGATGGCCTCCGCCAAAAACCGATTAAAAACCCGATGGGCATCAAGGCGGCGGCCGCCAACGCCGCGATGGTCAACGTGTGCTCGGGGAGCGGACGCAATTTGTAAAGCCCGAGAACGAACAGCCAAAGGGCCGCGCCGGCAAAAAGGCCCTGCCAGAAAGTGCGCCAGCCTCGTTGCCAGCGACGCCGACGCGCCGTCCGCTCAAGAGTGGATTGGATGAGCTGTATTTCGCTCATGGCTCGGCCCTAACCTGCAACAGGTGTAACGGTTTGGCGAGTGAAAAATTGCGCTGTTTCATCCGGGAGATTTGACCGCAAGACCGGCGAAATGTTACGGAAAAGATTTTCCCGCCGGTGATCTCGCGATGCGGGCGGCCAGAGCCGTTCTGGCAACGTTGGAAGAGTCTTTGGAGTTACGGCTGAAAAGTTCTGTAAAAACGGTAGGGATAAAACGAGGAATCCGTGATAATCAAATCGAAGACCGCACCGGAATTGACATTGGTCAGCACTGAATCCCAGCTCACGAAATTCGTCGTCGCTTGAATGACGAAGGTCTGTCCGGCCACGCCCGTGAGCGTGATTCTGATCTCTCGGTTGGGAAGTCGCTGTGGCGGCGAGAATTGAGGGCGTGGACGATTGTCGATGGTGGTCAAAATCAGATTGGTGCTGCCGAACGTCGGTTCCAGGAAGAAGCCGCCTCCCAGGTCCAGGCCGGAAATATTGTTAAACGAACCGGTGTGCGACGCATACCTGATGATTTCGAAGACCTCGCCCGCACTGGGCCGAAATCCGTTGACGAGCAAGATGTTGAGCGCGCCGTTCAACGTTGCGCTGCCGGTGACGATGAGTTGGTCATAGTTGACCCCGGCGTTCGTGCCGCCAATCTGGATGTTGAAAACGCCGTTAGTCGATTGCGGGAGATTCCCGGTGATCAGCAGGGCACCGAGCGGATTGCCCGGATTGAATTGGCCATCGCTGGTGAATGTGGTGTGCGAAACGTCCACCGTGCCGGAACCCTGAACCACTCCGTTCGCCCCGTTTGAGAAGGGTGACCCCGTCACATTGATCGTCCCGCTCAGCACGTCGAGCGCGCCGTTGTTGTTGAAGGTCATTCCGATCGTCGTAGTCGCCGTGCCGCCGCTCTTGCGCACCGTGCCCGCGTTGTTGAACACCACCGCACCCCCAAACGCATTGTAGAACAGCAGGTCGTCCTGGAAGTCCGCCAGCCCTGAGCTCTGGTTGTTCCACACCGCTCCGTTGCCCGAAACG
>QHOP01000395.1 GCA_003219345.1 Verrucomicrobiota bacterium | reverse complement strand
GTCGTTCCCGCTTAAGAAGGTGCGTTCTCGTGCTCCAGATCTCCAAACGATTTTTGCGAGAGCTCCAAGCCAAGGCCATCGGCGATAATCGTGCCGGGATGTTTCCGGCTGATTCTCGCCGACCTTGCAGGTCTTCAGCCAGAGGATCGCGGACAGGCCGAGTGAAACCGGCGTTTTGCCTAACCTCTGGAATTCATGGGCTGGATATGCTGTGCACATTCGTGGCAAAACTCGTGAGTCAACGTCGCCTCCGAATGTTCCCGCAAATAGACTTCCAGCGGGTGCCATCGCCCCTGGTAATCCCGCACTTTTTTGCACGAGGCGCAAAGGGGCAATAGCCCGCTCAAAGATTTGACGTCGCTGATCGCGGCGTGAAGCTCCTGAATCAGACGTTCACGTTCCGCGTTGGCCTGTTTGCGCGCGGTGATGTCCCGCGTAACGAGGGCGAAGCCGCGCAGGTCCCCCTGCTGATCCCGCAAGGCCGTGATGACGACATTGGCCCAAAACTCCAATCCGCCCTTGCGCACCAGCAGCCCTTCTTCTTCGAAATGGCCTTCGATGATGGCCTGCGCCAGCGCGCGTTCCGGCAAGCCGGTCGTGATCGCCTGGCGCGGGTAGAAACAGGAGAAATGCCGCCCGATAATCTCGCTCGCCTGATAGCCATTGATCCACTCCGCGCCCGCGTTCCAACTGCTGACGCGTCCTTCGCGGTCCAGCATGCAGATCGCATAATCCTTCACTCCTTCCACCAGGGCACGGAAGCGTTCCTCGCTTTCCCGCAGCACTTGCTCCTGCTTCAGGCGCTCGGCCCGTTCCCTTGCCTCCCGCACGGCTCGCTGCACGACTGGAACGAGCCTGGACAGCCGGCTCTTGAGCACATAATCAATCGCGCCCCGTTCGAACGTTTCGATCGCCTTCTCTTCGCCCATTAAGCCGGTGACAAAGATGAAGGGAACATCGGGACATTCTTTCCGCGCCACTGCGAGTGCCTCGAAACCGTTAAACGCAGGCAGTCCATGGTCGGAGAGAATCACATCGGGCCGGTCCTCCTGAAGTGACAGAAGGAATTCTTCCTGGGTTACCACTCGCTTGAGGTCAAACGAGAAGCCGCCTTTGCGCAATTCCCGCTCGATCAGTTCAGCGTCGTCAACGTCATCTTCCAAATTTAGGATGTTGAGTTCTTTTTTCATAGGCAAAGAGATTAGAATCCGCAGCCTGAGCGGCGTTCAATTTATGCCATCAGTCCACTGCCATCAATGGAGAGATGTTTAATGTTATTCACACGCTGTTCACAAGATTATTTTATTCACACGCTGTTCACATCCTGTTCACAAACGGTTCGGCCAGCCTCAAGCTTCAGTCAGACTTGATCGGAAAAGTTACGGTGATTCGTCCCCCCGTTCTACAGATATCGTCCGAGCAGACCATCGGCATCCAGACAACCAGCAACCCTCTTTGCAACGACGGTCGCATCAGGTCGCAGTCGCCTATTCCGAAAATGGATTCAAAGAATTGGCTCCGTTGTTTCGGAAAAGGAGAATGCCGTGGTCCAGGATGGTCGCTGTGATGATGTTGAGCAGGCTGTTTTGAAGCCGCTATCCGGCAAAGCGTCATCCCGACCTGTGTTCCGCCTCCTGTAGCGTCGGAGCGACGCTCAGGTCAGCCACGCAAGGGCTCTCGGATGTTCAGTGTGTGATGGGTGAGGGTCCCGATTCGGTCGATCAAGGGCTCGGCGATATCGGCAGTGGTGGCAGAGTCGCGTGAATCGTCAGGCTCTTGCGGCTGGTCGCCCCGTCGCTGCCCGTTACCGTCAGCGTGACCGTGTAATCACCGGGAAGGAGGTAGATATGACTGGGATTTCGAGCCGAGCTGTGCAACAACACGTCGCCGAAGCTCCAATCCCAGACCGTGATCGCGCCGGTCGATTTGTCGGTGAACCGGACAGTCAACGGCACACTGCCTGAAGTCGGGTTGGCCGTGAAGTCCGCTGTCAGTGCCGGCGGCGGTGGTGAATCATTATCGTGGATCGTCACCGTGGCGCTGTCCGGCGAACCAACGTTGTACGCCACGTCGGGAGCAATCGTCAGAATGACGGTCTCGTCACCTTCCACCTCATCGTCATCGAACGGCACAATGGTCAGCGTGGTCGAAGTCGCGCCGGCGGGGATCGTCACCGACTCCGGCATGTCACCTTCCGGCCGGCGGTAATCGTCCCACTTGGTGGCGGTGCCGCCCAGCGTGTAGTTCACCGTCAGGGCAGAAGAGGTATCACCGGTGCGTGTGAAGGTAAACTCGCCCGGATCAGGTCCCTGCTCCGAAGCATCCGCATCCGTAGCCACCACGCTCACAGTCGGCAGCGGCTGGTCGTTGTCCGCGATGGTAATCGTCGCGCTGTTGGTCGGACCAAGGTCGTACGCCGGGTCCGCCGTCAACGTGAGCACAACTGTTTCGTCACCCTCCGCTTCAGTGTCGTCAATCGGCATAACCGCCAGCGTGGCTGAACCGGCGCCCGCGGGAATGGTCATCGAAGTTCCCAGTTGCTGGTAATCCGTCCCGTTTTGCGCCGTGCCGCCCAGCGTATAGTTCACCGTCAAGGCAGAAGACGTATCCCCGGTGCGCGTGAAGGTGAACTCGCCCGGATCAGGTCCCTGCTCCGAAGCGTTGGCATCGCTGGCGGCGACAACCACGGTCGGCCTTTCCGACGGCGGCTGATCGTTGTCGTGGATGGTGATCGTGGCGCTGTTGGGCGAACCCACATCGTACGCTGCGTCCGCCGTCAACGTGAGCACAACTGTTTCGTCACCCTCCGCTTCAGTGTCGTCAATCGGCATAACCGCCAGCGTGGCTGAAGCGGCACCCGCGGGAATGGTCACCGAAGTACCCGGTTGCTGGTAATCCGTTCCGTTCTGCGCCGTGCCGCCCAGCGTATAATTCACCGTCAAGTCGAAAGAGGTGTCCCCGGTGCGCGTGAAGGTGAACTCGCCCGGATCAGGTCCCTGTTCAGAAGCATCCGCATCGGTGGCGACGATGCTCACGCTGGGCATCGGAGGCGGCGGCGCGCCTCCGGACAGGGCCTTTTGCAGATTGAGGCGTCCGCCGGAAACGCACTTACCCTCCAAACTCGGCAGCGGATCAACGTTCGAGAGGATGCGATTGATGATTTGCTGATAATTGTCGTTCGGGAAATGGGCCATCAACAGCGCGCAGGTGCCCGTGACATGGGGCGCGGCCATCGAGGTGCCCTGAAGATATTGGTAGTCGCTGTCGGAGCCGTTCCAGCAGGAAAAGATCGGCGAGCCCGGCGCGCCCAGGTCCACGGTGGTTGCGCCGTAGTTGGAAAAGACTGCCAGATCGTCGTTGCGTGTAGTGGCGGCGACGGAAATGATGTTGTCCAGATCGTAACTCGCCGGGTAAATCGGGTCCACGCCGTTGTCCTCCGCCGAGTTGCCGGCGGCGGCCACGAAGATGATGCCGGCCTGGCGCAGGTTGTCGATGGCGTCATGAAGGGCCTGTGAGGTAAAGCTCGTGCTGCCCCAACTGGCGTTGACGACTTTTGCCCCTTTGCTGCGTGCGTAATCGATGCACTTGATCGCGTCGGAGATGAACCCGTTCCCCGAGGCGTCCAAAAACTTGCACGCCATGATCTGCACTTTCCAGGCGACTCCCACCACGCCGACGCTGTTGTTACCCACCCCGCCGACCGTACCGCTGACATGCGTGCCGTGGCCGTGGTCATCGTTGGGGTCGCCGGTGTTGTTCACGGTGTTGATGCCGTGCACGTCGTCCACGTAGCCGTCGCCGTCGTCGTCAATGCCGTTACCCGGAATCTCGTCCGGGTTGACCCACATATTGTCGGCCAGGTCTTCATGCGTGTAGCGCACGCCGGTGTCAATGACCGCGACGATAATATTATCCGCAGTGTTCTGAATGTCCCACCCGTCTTGCGCGTGAATATCGGCGCCGGGCGTGCCGCCGTAAATGCCGGTGTTGTGCAAACCCCAAAGGGAACCATCGTTGTAACGAAAATCATTAGGCACCGCCAATGCCTGAACCTGATAATCCCGCTCGGCATATTGGACCAGGCCGCTCTGCTGGAACAGCGGCAGGATGGCGTCCACCGTCGTACCTGATGGCACCTGGATGATCTGCAAATTTCCGATGGCGGAGAACGTGTGCAGAACCCTCGTTCCCAACAGCGCGTGCAGGACCGACAACTCCGCTCCGGCAAGCGGCTTCACCAGAATCCGGTCGTTACGGTAATTGGCCCCTGCCAGCACGATGGGTCCGCCCGCCAGCGGTCTGGTCCGATAAAAGCGTTGCGGAACTGCGCCGGCCTGGGCGTCGGTAAAATCAGAGAAGCCAAAAGTGGACACCTGATTGGTTGAGACAGACGTCCAATTCACAAGATTTGGACTCGCTTCAATTGAATATCTCTGGCCCGGCGCGCCGGAAACCCGGAACTGAAACCGGGAGGAACCCAACACATCATCGCCAGCGGCGTCATCCTTTTTTATCGACGGCGCAGCAGCCTTTAACGCGGTCGTGCCGCCAGGCGGAATCGGCAACGGAAGAGGTGACGACGCCGGCGCCGTCAGGTGGATCGTCGGGCCGTCGCTGCCAGTGGCGCCATTGCTGCCGGTAACGGACGGCGGGGCCGCCATCACCAGGCACAATAATCCAAAGCAACACAGTATTTTAGCGGGCGGCGATTTTTTGCCCGCGGTTTTCGTTGCGCCCACGCCCGATGTGATACGTCTCTTCATAACTGCTCCTGTTTCATTTTTTGTATTCGTTTCTTCGGTTTCCAATCCGTTTCCAAAAATTCGTCCGAGTCTCTTTCCTGATCCGCTCTGCCGTTGAGGAAATAATTCCTACACATGCAGCTATATCGCACTTCCCCTCTGTGACGAAAGACGGGTCAAATCCTAAAATCACATGGGGAGAAGACCCCAAACACTTCACACTTGAGCGGCTGGCGGCTGAAATGATGACCCCGCCGCTCTCGCTACCCGTCTCTTTCATGGCCGAATTCATCTGTTCATTTGCTCGTTTTCAAATCTGCAATTTTTATACGAGCATGGCCTGTGCAACCGCCAAATTTATCGCAGGGGGTGAAATACTGGAATGACACGGGGAAAAGACCCCATACGCACGGTTGCATTATTTGCGATATAGGTGTATTGAGTTTCATCCCGATTCTCGGTAACAGACAGCGGAATGTTGCCAAAGGGAATGATTTGCAGTCGCCAATGATCAAACCCACCCGGTTGCGCCAGTTGAAACAGAAATCGCCGTGGCTTCTGGCCATCCTCGCCAGTGGCGCAGGCCTGGGCTGGTATTTGAACCGGCCGGGAAGCGACGCGCCGCTCTATCAGTCGGCCACAGTGTCGCGTGGCGACCTGGCGCAGATCGTCACCGCCAGCGGACCATTGGATCCTGTAACCAAAGTGGAAGTCGGGAGCCAGATTTCGGGCTCCATCCAAAAGTTGTTTGCGGACTTCAACTCACCGGTAAAGGAAGGGCAGGTCATCGCTCAACTCGACCCGGCCACCTACGAAGCCAACCTGATTCAGGCCGAAGGCAACCTGGCCAACGCGAGAGCCGCGCTGGAACTGGCGCAGATCAACGCAAACCGCGCCCGATCACTGCGCGCGGACAACCTGATCCCGCAATCCGACTACGACAAAGCGCTCGCCGATTTGCACCAGGCCGAAGCCGCCGTGAAAATCAACCAGGGCACGTTAAAGAAAGCTCAGGTGGACCTGGCCCATTGCACGATTTACTCGCCCATCGACGGCATCGTCATTTCCCGCAACGTCAACAGCGGCCAGACCGTCGCCGCCAGCCTCAGCGCGCCGACGCTGTTCGTCATCGCCAATGACCTGAGCAAAATGCAAATCGAAGCCAAAGTCGCCGAGGCGGACGTCGGCAGCGTGGCCGTCGGCCAGCCAGCGGAGTTCACCGTGGACGCGTATCCCGGCCAGACGTTCCGCGGTCGAGTGACGCAAATCCGCAATGCGCCAACGATCGACCAGAACGTGGTGACGTATGACGCGATCATTGAGGTGAGCAACCCGGATTTGAAGCTCAAGCCGGGCATGACCGCCGACGTTTCAATCACGGTCGCCCGCCGCGACAATGCGCTTCGCCTTCCCAATGCCGCCCTGCGCTTCCGGCCGGTTGAACTGTCCAGAGCGAAAGCGAAAGACTCCGCTTCCACGGGCACGCAGGCCGCTTCGAAGAACAGGAATTCCACCGGCGAAAGACCCGGCAAAGACAAAAACAAACATCCATCTGAGCGCACCGTTTACCTGGTTTCAAACAACAGCGGAAAAGAGACCATGCTCAAGCCCGTCAAGATCAGGACCGGCATCAGCGACAGCTTCTACACCGAGGTGCTGGAAGGGCTGCAAGAAGGCGACCGTGCTGCCATCGGCGAGGCGGTGGCTCAAGCCAAACGAACGGTCAATCCGTTCGTCGCCGGCCGCAGAAAGTAATCACGCTCCGCGCCAATGGGCGCCGCCATGAAAGTCCCGACCTCCATTAAAATTGCGCTGCACGCACTGGGACAAAACAGACTGCGTTCCGGGCTGACCGCGCTGGGCATCATCATCGGCGTCGGCGCGGTCATCGCCATGGTCGGCATCGGCAATGGCGCCAAAGCGCAGGTCGAGGCCCAGGTCGCCAGCCTCGGACAAAACGTGATCCAGGTTTCCGCCGGCAGCAGCAGCAGCCACAGCAGCGTGCGCCTGGGGCTCGGCAGCTCCAGTACACTGACCGTGGACGATGCCGATGCGCTCGAACGCGAAATCGCCGACGTCGTCGTCGTCAGCCCCGAAGTGAGAATCACCACTCAGGTCGTCGCCGGCAACCGCAACTGGTCCACCCAGATTTACGGCGAATCGCCGGAGTATTTCAGCATCCGTCAATGGCCATTGGAAGACGGCGCCATCTTTACCGAGCAGGACGTGCGCGGCGCTGCGAAGGTCGCGGTGATCGGGTCGCTCGCGGCGGAGGAACTTTTCGGCGGCGAAAAT
>QHOP01000394.1:7624-15840 GCA_003219345.1 Verrucomicrobiota bacterium | reverse complement strand
TTGCGCGCCGTCTCGATCATCGCGTTGACCGCTTCCGGCACTTTGCTGAGGTGCAAGGCAAAGGTGCAATGTTCGCGGATTTTGTCGCTCGGATCTTCCCGGACCATCCGATGCAGAATCTCGTAGCCTTTTTCCCCGCGCAGATTGCCTAGCCAAAAGGCGGTGTTCTTCCGGACTTCCTCAGGGCGTTTTGCGTCGACGAATTTTTCGAGTGTGGTGTCCGCCGCTGGGTCGGCGTGCAAGGCGATGGCTGCGATGGCCGACTCGCTTTTTCTACGGCCTGCCTTGGCTTCTGGTTCTTTTCCTTCAACGAATGAAGCCAGCAAGTCGATGCTTTCCTTCGGTTTGACATCGGTCAGCCAATAGACCGACAGCCCGCCAGCGTCGAGTTCGCAGTCCTCGGTAAAGACGCGAATCTTCCCGACGCTCTTGTCGGCGACGCGGAACAGCACGAGAAGGTAGTCGGCTCTCTCCCCTTCATCGCTCTCGCTGTTGGTTTGAAAATTCATTCCGTCATCGCGGCCCTCCAACCTGCATCGCCCATGGCGAAAGGAAGCGGGCGCATGACGATCTTCGGAGGAGCAGCAACAAATGTGATGATTGCCTTCGACCGCGGCGACCGCATAACCGATCCAGGCCGCTTCGACCTGATTCTTCACGAGCGACCGGAATTCCTTTTCCAAACCCGAAGTGACCGCGCGGTTTTGTGTTTGAGCGTTGGCCAACCGGGCCTCTTGCGAGAGCACCGCACTCGGCGCAGCCATCGTGAGCATGATAATGATGATGATTTCGGGCAGTCGCGCTGGCAGGGCTCGGTGTCCGAGCGCCCTGCGCGCCGGCGGGCTGTGGAAAGCCCGCCCTACCTTGAAGGATGAGAGATTCATACGGGTTCCTTACTTGTTCAGAATCTCCTCGAAAAATTCCGCCCCTTCCTTGGAGTTCATGATGGACAACTGCTCCACCGCCTTCTTCTTCAATTCAGGATCGGTTTCTTTGCGGGCGATCTCCACGATGGCTTTGGCGTTGCCCTGCATAAACAGCGCTTCGATCACCTTCCTGCGGATATTTTTGTCGATCTCGTTCGCATACATCTTCACCAACGCGTCCGCTGTTTTTGGTGAGCCCATCAGTCCTATTTTTTCAATGGCTGAGCGAGCCTCGAGGATTTTCCTTTTTACCTTCTCCTCCGATTCCGCCTGATACATCTCGGAAAGCTGGTCGCGCGCGCCTAACACACCGAGTTGTCCAATAGCCTCCCCGCGCAGATCGGCATCCTTTTCTCCTTTGGCCGCGGCCAAAAGACGATCGCGATCGCCGCCGATCATGAAGAATCCGAGGATGGACCGCTTGATTGTCTTGTCGTCGGATGACTTATAAACTTCCTCGAGCGTTTGCCGGCTTTCCTTGCCGCCGAACAGCGCCAGATACTCCAGTGACTTCAACTGCAAGTCGGGGTTTGCCTGGCCGCGCGCAAAACTGGCCAGGACCTCACGCGCCTTGTCCGAACCGCTCTGGCTCAAAACGAACAGGGCCTGTTCTTTGATTTTCAGCGGCCGGCTGCTCTCCAGTAGCTTTTGGAGCAACGGCCAGGCCCTCTCCGGATCGGCGTGCATCAGCCCGTTCAACGCCATCAGCTGCAGCTCCTCGTCCGCCTGATCTTCCGGTTTGACCGGTCGGCCCTCGGCTTGCTGAATCTCGACCGCCAACTGCCTGGCGTCATTCATCCAGCGACTCTGCGGAAACCCCTTCACGAACGACTCGTAGGTTGCCAGAGCTTCTTTGAACTGTCCCTGTTTGTATTCAGCGTAGGCTTTCCAATAGTGAGCGCCTTCAACGCGGTCTCCTCCTTTTTGGATCAACTCGTCGAACAGTTTCGCGGCATCCTCGTACTGTCGCTTGTCCAGCGCCCTGGTTCCCTTTTCATAAAGTCGGTCGGCGCGTTCACGCTCACGTTCCTGACGCTCCTGCTCGCGTTCCTGTCGCTCGCGTTCGCGCTGTTTTGCTTCCTCTTGCTTCTGCGCCTGATCCGTGTCGTCATCATTCACTTTGTCCACGGCCTGCGCCGGCGGTGTCGTTCCCTTGGCCGCAGCTTGCCCGGCACGAACTGATGACGGTGTCACCACCATTGCTGACATGAGAACAATGAGGACCGCTCTTTTGAGTGCTGCCATTTTGTATGCTTTCATTTTTCCTCTAATCTAGTGTGCTGTCCCTGACGCTTCTTTACAATGACGCCGACCAAGCTGGAAACAGCAGCGCCCCTCACCCTGCCCTCTCCCCATCGGATGGGGAGAGGGTGGCCGAAGGCCGGGTGAGGGGAAAGCGCAACGCTCACATTGTATGCGTATTTCTGTGACATGACACTAGGAACGTTTCGCGGCCAGCTCCCGGGCGGTTTCCCGCTCCTTCGCGCGCACCTGCGAACCCACCACTTTGACCTTGAAAAGGGTGTCGTCGGTGTCGATCCGCCGACGGATTTCGGCAAACTCGGTCGAAGACAGTTGCGAAGGGCTGTTGGAAATTTCGATCAGCGTCCGTTCCAGATCTTCCAGCACGCTGGCCATGCCGGCATCCCCCAGTCGGAGTGCGCTCTGGCGGTAAAGCCGGTTCACGTCCACCAACTGCCGTGCCAGAGACTGTTCCAGCGAGATGTCAACGACGCCGTTGGTTTTGCTGTTGATCAGTTCGATCAGAGCTAATTGAGAGCGTTCCAGGTGATCGCCGATTTCCTTCAACAGAACGCGCTCGCGAGCTTGCCGTGAGATGGGCTGCGTCGATTTTGCAATCAGCGGCTCTGTCGTCGAATCCCGTTGCGGCCAGAACCGTCCGGCCAGAAACGCGATCAAGACCAACAACGCCAACGCTCCCGCCACAGACCATCGGGGCCATTGAAAAAGTTGCCAAAAATCCAGACGGCGGGGTGCGGTCGCCTTGACGATCTGCCCGGACACTTGCCGCCAGACCTCCGCGCCATAACTCTCCGAGCGTTGGGGAACCGGCATGGAGTTCACTGCCTCGAGCACACGCTGGAGCGCCTGGTAGCTCGTCCGGCACGATTCACAGCCTTGGAGATGCGATGCGATCAGGTCTCGGCCTTCAACCTCACCGTAATGGTAGAGGATGAGTTGTTCTTCGGTCGGATGGTTCATGGGATCGCGTTCACCAAGGGTTCCAATGCCCGGCGCATCTTCTGCACCGCCCGGAAGATGCTTTGCTTCGTCGCGCCGGGCCCCACACCGAGCGCGCTGCCGATTTCCTCTATCGACTGGCCTTCAAAATGCCGCAGGACAAAGGCGGTCCGCTCCATCGGCGTCAGTTCCCGCATGGCGGACTCGACCTTTTGCCGCACTTCACCGTGATAGACCTGTTGGTCCGGCGCCGGGGCGCCGGACAGGATTGCGGGAAAGGCTTCCTCCGAATCGAACTCGACCGCTCTTTCCTGGTCGCCCCGCCGTTTTTGTCGGCGCAACAAATCCAGCGAACAATTCGCCGCGATGCGATACAGCCACGTGCCAAGCCCTGCGCGCGATTGGAATCGGCTCAACTGCTTGTAGGCGCGCAGGAAGGTCTCCTGCACCAGATCCTCCGCGTCTTGTTCATTGCTGGTCATACGAAAAGCCAGTTGGAAAAGCCTGACGCTGTGGCGCTCAACGAGCAGACGAAAGGCGTCCTGGTCGCCTTCGCGCGCCCGCGTCACCAGCGCGGCATCGCTCTCTTCCATCATACGATTAGACGAAGGTTTTCCCGGACGGTTAGGTTTCAGCGAATGCAAGCCCGCAACCATCAGCGGCCCGATAACCCGGACGAACTATGCGCGACGAGCCCTTGGATTTTCCCATGACGCCTCGGGTGTTCTGCACGAAATCTGCGGTTCTCAGTTCGAAATCATCCTGGTCAACTCCCGATGGTTCACCTTCCCGGTCCCCAGCTTAGGGATTTCGCGCACGTATTTCACTTCGCGCGGCACAAAAAGATTCGTCAACCCTTTGGCTTTGATGGCGGCGCGAATTTCGTCGAGTTGCAGCCGCGATTCGTTCGTCACGGCAATCAGCATTTCGCCTTTGTCCTCGTCGGGACGGCTCAACACGGCGATCTGACAGCGCAAGCCGAATTGGGGGAACGCGCCGGCCAGCGCGTCCTCGACCGCGGTCAAACTCACCATTTCACCGCTCACCTTGGCAAACCGTTTCAAACGGCCGAGAATGGTCACGAATCGCTCGGCGTCCACGCTCACAATATCGCCGGTGTCATACCACCCGCCCAGCGCCTTGAACGTCGCGTTCGCGTCTGGATTCACGTAGCCCTTCATCACGTTCGGCCCGCGCACCAGCAAACGACCGCCATCGGTCACGCCTTCGACCGGTTCCAATCTGTATTCAACATGCGGCAGGAGTTTTCCCGCGGAGCCGTATTTCGCCTCCATCGGGGTGTTGAGGCTGACGCACGGGCTGCATTCGGTCGCTCCGTAACCTTCGAGGATGCGCACGCCGAATCGCCGCGACCACAGATTGGCGGTCGCTTCCTGGACTTTTTCCGCGCCGGCGAACATGTAGCGCAAGCTGCGGAAATCATACGGATGCGCCTTGCGCGCGTAGCCGTTGAGGAAGGTGTTCGTGCCAATCATGATGGTACAGTCGCGGTCGTAGAAAATCGTCGGCACCGCGCGGTAATGCAGCGGCGACGGATAAATGAAAACGTAAACGCCGCGCACGAGCGGGAGCAGCGTGCCGATGGTCAAGCCGAAGCTGTGGAACAGCGGCATCGCGTTGAAAATCCGGTCATTGTCCTGAATGTCAGTGACCAGCAGCAACTGCCGAATGTTCGCGATCAGGTTCGTGTGGGTGAGTTCGACCCCTTTAGGCACGCCTTCCGATCCGCTGGTGAAAAGGATGACCGCGGTCTCGTCCGGCCGGGTCTGGTCCGTGAAGCGCGGAGCGCGGAGCGTATGGCGAAGCAGCATCAAACATTTTTGGCTGCCCGAAATGTTTTGGTGCGCGTCTTCGAGATAAATCAAGTCAATGCCGGTTTTGACGAATGAATCAACGTTGAGTTTGGTGCGTTCAAGGAAAACGCGAGAGGTGATAATCCGTTTCAGACCGGCCAATTGAGCGCAGGCCAGCATCGTGACTGCGCCGGTCGAGTAGTTCAAGACGGCCGGCACTTTGTTCGCCGCCCAGAGACTGAGCAGTACTGTCGGCGTGGCGCTGATGTTCGGCAGGAGAACGCCGATGCTTTCGTACCTATCGGCGCCCAACATGGCTCGCCATTGTCGCGCCATCAAATCGACCCCGACCATCAGACCGCGGAAGGTCAGTCCCTGGCGCGTCGCGTCCTCCAGCACCACGAATCTGGGGCGAGAGCGGGCGGTTTCGGCTGCGGCGGCCAGGACGGTGCGCGGCCCCTGTTGCATTTCGATCACGAATTGCTGCGACACCATCTGGTCGCGCAGCCAGTTGGTCAGCGCGTTGCGAGCCTGCGATGTGTTGACCTTTTCCACTTTGGGCGGCAGGAGGACCTCGCTGAAATGAGCGGTGACGCGAGGGAACCATTGCTTCAAATTCCGGTGGACGGTCAGCCGCTGCCGATCAACGCCGCGCAGATAGCAGGTGATGACTTTCGCGCGGGTCTTGTGCAGCAGAAAACCAGTGCCATCGAAGAGCTTCATCAGCGAGCCGGTACGGGAGAGGCGGCCTTCAGCAAACAACACCAGGCGCCCGCCGGCTTGCAGATATCCCGCTATCCGCTTCAACGAGTAGGGCGAAGTGTTGTCGATGAGAAACGTGCGGCGGTTGATCGAAATTTTGCGATGCAGCCAACTCGTCTGTGCCGCGACACTGGAGACCACGAACCTCCAGTCCTCATCCAGGCAGACGCCGACAAAAAGCCAGTCGATGAGCGTTTGATGGTTTGGAATGAGCAACACCGGTCCAGGCGCCTTCAGCACGGCCTCGTTGTACGCCCGAAAGCGGAAGAGCCATCGCACCAGCAGGCGAAGCAGGATTTTCATAGTCTGGAAATTTTGCCGAGCAACGTCTTCGCCGAAACCCAAAGGATGATCGCCGCGGTGACGAAGACTGACAGCGGCGCGAGCCAATGATCGAGCGGCAAATGGCCGGGCCTGCCCAATTCAAGCCGCCCTTCGATTATTGCTCCCTGACCGGGGAACGGCGCCGTCGCGAGCACACGCCCGCGCGCATCGATCAACTGTGAGATGCCGGAACTGGACACGCGAAAAATCGGCGTGGCATATTCTGCGGCGCGGGTCGGCGCCACGCGAGCGTGCAGCCGGTGCTCGCGCTCGCCCCAACTGATTTCGTCGGCGGTCGGCACGACGATGGCCTGGGCGCCGAGCTGAACGAGGCGGTCAGCCACGCGGCGATAGCTGAGGTCGTAACAGATGCAAAAGCCGATTTTGCCCCACGGTGAGTTCCACAGCCTTTGTTCCCTGGCCGGAAGGCCATCCGCGAAGAATTGAACGGGAACACTTTTGGCCTGGCGAAAAGCGACTTCTCCATCGGGATCCACCACGAACACCGTATTATAGAATTTATCGTCCGAAACAAAATCCTTTCCGCCTACGATCAGGTATCGCTGGTAGCGCCGACACCACTCTTTGAATTCTTCCGAGGGCGGGCGTTGCAAGCTGTATTCGCCCAACACAACCAGTTCGGCTTGCGGATGTTTTTGGGCAAACTCCTCAAGCGCGGCGAGCAATTCAGATTCGGCGGGAAACTCCAGTTGCAAGCCGGCGACCTGGACAGCAGCAGAATTTCCTCCGGCCGGAGGTCTTGTGGGAACGTTGACGAAGCAACCCAGCGCAATCAGACAGACGCCAAACAGAATGCCCGACGCTGCCTTAGGCAAGAGTGAAAGCGAGGCGGCCAGCATCATTAGAATAAACGCAACACCATACATGCCAAGGTGGGCCGCTGCGAGAATTTGCGGCGCGTATGAAAACGCTTGGCCAGCGCCAAGCCAGGAGAACCGCAGGAAATAAAGTTCGCCGCGGAAATATTCCAGCCCGGTCCAGACGAATGGAACCAGCGCCACGGCCAGCCGGCCGAATTTTCTCCTGCACACCCGCGCCAGCGCGACAAACAAGCCGAGCCAAAACGCCAGCACCGTCCAAAGCGCAACCGCCGGCCAGCCGAAAATCGTCCAGAAGAAAGTCAGATGCGGCGCATAAACCGCGTAACCGATGACCAATCCGAAGTAGAACGCCTTTCGTGGGGTCGGCAAGGCCGCCAACTGGAACAGGCAATAGAGGTAAACCACGATGAGAAAGTTCAGCGGCGGGAAACCATAGGCCAAATGGAACGCAGCCACGGAGCCGACGGACAACAGCAAAGCCCGCTTCCATGACAATGGTTGAACTTCAATGACGATTCCCTCGTCGCGCGGACCTGCTTCCACCGCGGTCAGAGGGCTGACGTTGGCATTCATGATTCAGTCCATTGGGCCGTCACCAGCGACCCCTTCGGCATTGGCGCAAATGCGCGTTAATTCGTTGATCAGTTGATTGGCACGGCGGGCGGGAAGCGTCCCCCACACCTCTTCCGCCGCCGCATAATAACGGGGAAGAATCTGCTGAAGGAGCTTCTTGCCCGCGGCGGTCGAAATCACGCGATAGACGCGGCGATCGTGCGCGCTGTCCCGACGTTGCACCAGGCCGCGCGCTTCGAGACGGTCCACCAGGCCCGTCACATTCGAGCGGTGCATGATCAACAACCGGCTCAACTCGATTTGCGTGCAACCTTCCGGCCGGTCGTGAAGCAGGTTGAGGATGTTGAACTGGCTGGGGCTGAGGTCCCAGCGGGCGAAAAAGAGCCGGCTGACATTCCAAAGCGTTTCCGCGGTGCGCAACAGTTGAAGCAAGGCCCGATACCGCGGCCCCGGCGAGGGGGTGGGTGCGCTCATGTCGAAGGCTTAGACCTGGATTGTTTATATGTCAACAATTATTCCGGGAACCCGGACTTGTCAGTGATGTCTTGCCGGCGCGCCGACTTGGGCGTATTCAGCGGTCTGGTTCAAGTTACCGGCCCTTCGTCAGAGAACCAGCAGTCGGGGATGACGGAGGCAGTGAATCCGGTGACGCACGTGGCGGCGATGAAAGCGATTCAAACGATTGAACAACTCGAACAGCGGCTCAGCGAACCTCCCGAACGCGTGCTGGAAGCGATGCGCCGCCTGTCAGGGGACATTATCCTTCTGGGTGC
>QHOP01000394.1:0-7571 GCA_003219345.1 Verrucomicrobiota bacterium | reverse complement strand
AAACCATCCGCTGCGACTTGCTCGACGAATCTGCGGTGGCGCAACTGCCGCCGGCCCCCAACGTCATTTATCTGGCCGGCCTGAAGTTCGGCTCCGCCGGAGATGCGGCTCGCACCTGGGCGATGAACACCTACCTGCCCGGTATCGTGTGCCGGAAATACCGATCCAGTCGAATCGTTGCCTTTTCCACGGGCGCCGTTTACGGGCTGACGGCCTTGAGCGGTGGGGGCTCGCGTGAAACGGATTCGCCGCAGCCGGTTGGCGAATACGCCATGAGCTGTCTCGGACGCGAGCGCATGTTCGAATACTTCAGCGGCGCGTGGGCCATTCCGGTCGCGCTCATCCGGCTCTTTTACGCCTGCGAGTTGCGCTACGGCGTGCTGGTGGACCTGGCGCGCAAAATTCTCGCCGGCGATACCATCGACCTGGCGATGGGCCACTTCAACGTCATCTGGCAAGGCGACAACAACGCCATGACGCTGCTGGCCTTGGAGCAGGTGACCTCGCCGCCGTTCGTCATCAACGTCACCGGCCCGGAACTCCTCAGCACCCGCGAAGTGTCCGAAGCGATAGGCCGGTTGCTGGGAAAAAAGCCGAACTTTTGCGGGACCGAACTCGAGACGAGTTGCCTGGGCAACGCGGCGAAAGCTCATCAGTTGTTCGGCCTGCCGAAGGTGAGCGCCGGCCAACTGATTGAGTGGGTGGCGAACTGGGTGAAACGCGGTGGCGAAAACCTGGGCAAGCCAACCCACTTCGAGGTGCGCGACGGGCGATATTAGCGTTCCGAGCTCTGCGACTTTACTCGTCAGGTTGCAAGCAAGAACACAGAATGATTAGCCGCGAAGAGGCACAAAGAGCACAAAAGCTGAATTCTTTTGCCCCTTCTTGGGGCCCTCTTCATCGGGTGAAATCGTAGTGTCATGTCACAGAAATACCCATTCAATGTGAACGTTGCGCTTTCCCCTCGCCCGGCCTTCGGCCACCCTCTCCATGGACCTGCCCCCTCACCCCTTCCCTCTCCCCCAATGGGGGAGAGGGTGGCCGGAGGTCGGGTGAGGGGGTGGTTGTTCGGCATCATTATAAAGAAGCGTTAAGGATAGCACACAGCAGCGCATCCTGCGTTTTGTTGGCATATGGCCGCTCAGATCAAACCCCGGATTCATCAGGCGCTGCACCGCGGTCTGGTCGTGCCGGCCTGCCCGTTGGCGTTGAATGCGCGGCGCGAGCTCGATGAACGCAGGCAACGGGCTCTCTTCCGATACTATCTCGCGGCAGGTGCCGGCGGACTGGCCGTCGGAGTGCATACGACCCAGTTCGCCATCCGCGAGCCGAAGATTGGATTGTTCCGGCCCGTGCTCGAACTGGCGGCAGCGGAGATGGCACGCGCTGATGCGGACGGCAACTCGCTCGCCCGAATCGCCGGTGTCTGCGGCGTGACGAAACAAGCCGTCGCCGAGGCGGCTCTGGTTCGCGATCGGGGTTATCACGCCGGGCTCCTCAGCCTCGCCGCCTTCCGGACGGCCAACGAAAACGACCTGATCGCTCACTGCCGCGCCGTCGCTGAGATCATTCCACTGGTTGGGTTTTACCTTCAGCCCGCCGCCGGCGGGCGAGTGCTGCCATATTCGTTCTGGCGACGGTTTGCGGAGATTGAGAATGTTGTCGCCATCAAAATCGCTCCCTTCAACCGCTACCAGAGCTGCGACGTGATCCGCGCCATCGCCGAGACCGGTCGTGGCGACATCGCGCTCTACACCGGCAACGACGACAATATCATGATGGACCTGCTGACCCCCTTCCGTTTCCCAGTGGGCGGCAAGACCGTCGAACGGCGGATCGTCGGCGGCCTGCTCGGTCATTGGGCGGTGTGGACGAGGAAGGCGGTCGAGCTTCACGCCGAGTGTCGCCGTGTCGCGAACGCGGGAGAGCCGGTTCCCGTCGAACTCCTGCGTCGATCGGTCGAAGTCACCGACGCCAACGCCGCGTTCTTCGACGCCGCTCACAACTACGCCGGTTGCATTCCCGGCCTCCACGAGGTGCTGCGCCGGCAAGGCTTGCTCGAGGGCCTCTGGTGTCTCGACCCGAACGAATCCCTCAGTCCCGGCCAACGCGAGGAGATCGACCGCGTCTATCGCGCATATCCGCACTTGAACGACGACGAATTTGTGGCGCAACATCGGGACGAATGGCTTGGCGGCTGAACAGTCCAACCCCCCGCCAATCCACGTGCATGAACACCATCGCTTCCGTCGAAGCCGCGTCGCTCGGCGTCCGATATCCGGTGCTAAAGCGCTTCCTCTTCACGTGCCTGGCGAGGAGCGTGCTTTACGACGCACAGGTTAGCCAACTCAACCGCGACCTTTTATGAAAATGAACGCTTTCTTTGCCCGGTATTTTCGCGCAGCAGCGATTGGCTGCCTCGGCGTTATCTTCAGTGCCCGCGCGCAGCAATCAACTCAGCTTCCCAAAGCCGTCATCGACGGCGCCGGACCCGGTTGGTACGCGTTGAACAAGGAACATTTCGTCAACGTCAACTGCGATCCCGACACGTGGACGTGGACGAATGGGATGGTCCATTGCACCGGCAAACCGGTCGGCGTGATCCGGACGATCAAGCTTCACACGAACTTCGAGCTGGTCGCGCAATGGCGTCATTTGCAATCGGGCGGCAACTCCGGGATTTTTGTCTGGGCTACGCCGGAATCGATTAAAGCCCTGGAACAAGGAAAAGGGCGGCTTCCCACCGGCATTGAAGTGCAGGTCCTCGATCACGGGTACACCGAGCAATACGAGAAACAATCTAAAAAGAAGGCGGACTGGTTCACGACCAACGGCGACGTGTTCCCGACCGGCTCCACCACCATGGAGCCATTTCCTCCCACGTCACCGGATGGCAAGCGAAGTTTTCCGAGAAAGAACCTGAGCAAGGGCGTCGGTGAGTGGAACCATTATTACGTCCGGGCCATCAATGGCGAAATCCGGTTGTGGGTCAACGGCGAGGAAGTGTCCGGCGGCACCCGTGTCCGTCCGGCGACCGGATATCTTTGCCTGGAATCTGAAGGCGCGCCGGTCGAGTTTAAGGAGCTTCGAATTCGCGAGTTGCCGTAACGATGCAGTTCAAACCGCGAAACACGCGAAATACGCCAAAGAAGAGCAGGGCGAAAGCGTGATCAAACGCGCGGAATTGCGGTCACCAAAACGTGAGCAACAACGAAAAAGGAAAGCGGCCCTTTTCCGCAGTGTTTTCGCGTGGTTTGCGTATTTCACGGTTCCTTCAACTGCATAGAGACGGCTTGGAACGAAATGTAATAAGGGTCATCACTAACACACTATGGGTAATGCTTACGGTGGCTGCCTTTGGTTTCGCGGCCGAATTCGTTAACACAGCCGAACCGGCCAAGGTTCCCAGGCCGCCAGCCGAACTGGCGGAATTCTTCGCGCCTCCGAAGCAGTATCAGTCGGATTTTGCCAAATTCCGTTCGCCCTTCGTGTTTGCAGACGGCAGACTGGTCCGAACTCCCGCCGACTGGCAACGTCGTCGTGCAGAAATCCTCTCGACATGGCACAAGATCATGGGCCCCTGGCCGGCGCTGATCGACAAGCCGAGTGTGGAAGTTGTGAGCACAACACACCGAGAGAACACCGCTCAACATCAGCTCCGCGTTGAGATTGCTCTCGGCGGCGAGATGGTGGATGCACTGCTTCTCGTCCCCGCCGGCCAATTTCTAGCGAAGAAGCGCCCTGCGGTCCTGGTCGTTTACTACGATGCGGAGACTGGCGCAGGTTTGGGAGCGCCGTTACGGGACTATGGCTGGCAATTGGCCAAGCGCGGTTTTGTCACGCTGTCGATCGGCAAGCCGAACGCGCGAATAGATTTTGGCGATCACAGCCGACCGCGCGGAGAACCGTATCTGGGACCGGTCGGCAAACCGGTGCGAGTTCAGCCGCTCTCGGCGCTCGCTTACGCAGCAGCGAACGCGCACACGGTGCTGGCTCAGCGGCCGGAGGTTGACCCCGCACGCATCGGTATCGTCGGACATTCCTTCGGCGGCAAATGGGCGATGTTTGCGTCCTGTCTTTACGACAAGTTCGCCTGCGCGGTGTGGTCGGACCCTGGCATCGTGTTCGACGAGCGGGACCGGCGCAAAGAGAACCCAAGCGGCAGCGTCAATTACTGGGATGTCTGGTATCTGGGTTTTGATCTCGGCGTGGTGGCAGATACGAAGAACGCCGGTCCGTTCCGCAAACTACCGAGTGAAGGCCAGGCGCGGACCGGCGCGTACAAGACGCTCGTTGAAGGTGGGCACGATCTGGTGGAGCTGCACGCTCTCATGGCGCCGCGACCGTTTCTCGTCTCCGGCGGCACCGCCGATTTGCCCGAACGCTGGCCCGCCCTCAACCATGCGAGCGCCGTCAACAAGCTGCTCGGCTGCGACCATCGAGTCGCCATGACCAACCGCGACACGCACACGCCAACCGAGCAGGCCAACGAACAGGTTTATCGCTTTTTTGAATGGTGCTTGAGCGATCCCAAGTAACGGGTGTCATCATCAGCGGCCTCCTTCGCTGGCCATGTTGGGACAGCCGAAACATGACGATGAATAATTCTCTGCCGGCCAGAGGCAAGGTTCGTTGCTTACTCATTGTCCTTCTCGTGGCGGTGGTCCTGGTGGCGATTGTATCTATAACCCAAGACCACGGACCGACCTATCAGGGCAGGACCGCCATCGGCTGGACCGAGCCAGTGTCCGAGATTCCAGCGGACGTGATCAACGCGTTTGGTCCCGACGCTACGCCCTATCTGATTTTGGCAGCGTACTTCAGAAAATCGATCCCGACTCTGCGCGGAAGCTGACGCTTCGCTAAGGCCGGGCGGAGGTTCGCGCTGCAGACCGGCTGTGCACCACCGGCGGCGGGCCCCAAAAGTACAATCGCACGACCCTCATTTCATCGCGCCGCTCCCACCGTGTTGATCGGCCCTGTGAATCCCGGCCCGCCCGCGGCCACGTAGCCGTGGCTCGCGCCGGACTTGTCCGGGGTAACCCAGAACGAGTAGAGCTTTCCATCATACAGATGAAACCGAAACCGCACGGGTTTTCCCGCCAGCACCGATAAATCGTCCGCGTCTTTCCAACTCACCGGGAGCAGAGTTTTGTCACCCTTGATCCGGTCGGAAGTGAGCAGCCGCTTTCCATCCTCGCTAAACACCTCGATCCACACCCCGCCCGAAGGCGCTTCGAGATTGACGAAGAAATACCTTCCGCTGAATCGCACCGGGCGTGTGGTCAACGTGCCGCCAAAGAAGTCGCCGTCCATCGAGGCAAACCCGTCGCGGCGCAGCGTCGCCAGGCTCGTCACGCGTCCCTTGCCCCGGCCGCTGACGTAGAAGTAGAGCTGGCCTCCCACGATCAGGCAACACCCGCCCGCCGACTGAACGTTCGCGTAATTCCAGTCACCGGGCGTTTCCGAGACCGGACAGAACGGACGGCGATCCGGGCGCGACCAGTGGAAGCCGTCGCGGCTGAATCCGACGCAGACCTCGTTGGGTTTTTGGCGCGGGCCGGGCTGCCCGCGCCAGATGGTGAACAAGCCGAGCATCAGACTTTCGTAGGCCACGCAGTCGAGGTTGTAGAGCTCGCACGGAATTTTGTAGTCGGGCCGCTCGAGATCGAGGGAGTCCGAACCGATCCAAAATGGCGGATACTGGGGCTGGTCTGCTTCACCCCAGTAAGGGCCTTTTTCCAAGTCCTTCACTTCCCAATAGCGGCGGGCGCGCGGCTGACCCCATCCATGCCGAACGCTGATGACCCAGATTTTCCGGAAGGGATTGTAGAAAAACGTGCTGCGATCTCCCCAGGAACCCGTCTGTCCCATGTGTCTCCACTCAACGCCGTCTGGAGAAAAATAAATCTGTCCCCGGCAGTCGTTGTTGGCGATGACCGACCGGATCATCTTGAACCGTTTGGACGCGTCCTTTTCCTCCAGGTCCAGCCACACGGTTTGCGAGTCGGTTTCGCCGCTCAACACATTCGTGCCCGGCTCCCAGTGAACGCCGTCCTTTGAGGTCGTGTAGCCCGTGCCGTGGTCGAAATACCACATCTTGAAAAGATGATCTTTCGGGTCGTGCCACACGCCGTCGCTGAAGACCATGCCGCCGGAAAAAACCGGGTTGCCGGCGTGATATTTCGCCAAATGGTACGTCCGCGTCAAACCGGTCGTGTCCGCGATCAGAAAATCGTCCACAAAAAGCTGCCGGCCAACATCGATGGAAATGAGCGCGGGAGGCGACCGCAAGTACGGCGGATCGGCGAGAGGCTTGCGCGCCTGGATGTCTTCCCAACTGACCGTTGGCGGCCACTCCTTCGGCAGGGCGATGCCGTTATAGAGCACTTCGGCGCCGGATGGATTTTGCGCAACCGACACATTCACCACGAGCGCCAGAAGAGGGATGATGAAGAATTGCTTCACTGAGATGTTCGCAACGAGGAGAATGAGAGTCGGTGATGGGATGGGGCGCAAGCGGAAAGTCCAAGCACTCACTCGATCGTTACGGAACGCCCACCACTCGGTAAAAGCGCGTGCTGACATTTGAAGAAGTCGTGTCCGTGAACATGTAAGGCGACGAGGGAAGCACCAGATTGGTCAACATCGCCCAGTTCGTGCTCGCAAGTGAGGACGCAGCTTCCAACTGGTAACGGGCTCCCACCGCTCCTTGAAGGCTTATCGCAGCGGTGTTCGACTGCTTCTGGAGAATCAATCGGGCGGGCGCTGGCCAACCGACAAACGGCGCGCCGTCGGAAAACTTGAACAGGGCGGCGTCGCCGCCGTTCAGGTCAAGGACGAGTTGGCGCCGGGTGTTGACGATCGGCAGAGTCTGCGTCTGAACCTGGCCGCTCGCCGGGTCGAGCATATCCACTCCAGTGATTCCCGAAGGGAACGCGAAGTTCAATTTGATTTCCTGCAGACAGTCAGCCGCCGTGCCGGCCGGGTCGGTCAGCCCGTTGACCACCATCAGGTAGATTTCGTTCGTGTAGTTCGGTCCGTCGAAACTCTCGTCCAGCGGCTTGAACCAGGAGATGATCACGTCCCCAGGCTGGCCGTTGTTCCTGACGCCTGCCTTGTTGGTCACGGCCCAGCCGCGCAGGTACGGATCGTTGCGGTTGGCGACCCAGTCGGTGTAGCTGTTGGGCGCGTCAGGGTCGGCGACAAATCCAATCGGTATCGGGTTGGGCGTGCCGCTGGAGTTCTTGCCCCGAAGGAACATTATGCTGGTGGTGTGCAGGTCGGGAAACACTGCATCAGCAATGGGCTTGAGCCGGACCAACGCCTTGCCGAGGTTACGGGCGCGGCGGTTGACGTCGGTTTTTTCAGCGAGCAATGCGGTGGGGTTGCTGTCCCCGCCGGGCGTTGTGAACAGGGACGAGGCGCCGGTGTTGTAGGTGAAGTCGGTCAGGACCTTGGCGTTGAAAGCGAGGGCGCCAAAGTGGTTCAGGCGCAGTTCCGAGGCGGAGGGGTCGCGATAAACCGTCTGGTCGTAATCCTGAACGGCGTGGAAGGTCTGCACGTAGAGG
>QHOP01000609.1:982-1568 GCA_003219345.1 Verrucomicrobiota bacterium | reverse complement strand
CTGTCGGGGGAGTGGTCCAGAGCGGAATTCGATCAACGCCACCGCCTTAATCTCCTCGGCACGTTCAAAGCGGGCCGGCTGTTCGTTCTCGGCATGGCGCTCCAGGCAGAATCCGGACGTCCCTACAGCCTGACCACTGGCCGGGACGACAATCACGATAGTCTGGCGATCGATCGTCCGCCCGGTGTTCATCGAAACGGCCTGGAAGGACCCGGTTTGATAGGTCTCGACCTCCGCTGGTCGAAAGACTTCTTTCTCGCCTCGTCCAAAAAAGAAAAGAGTCCGAAGATCACTGCGGGCGTTGATGCCTTCAACGTTATCAATCACGTGAACTACTCGGCCTACATCGGCAATCAGAGCTCGCCATTTTTCGGCCGTGCGACTTCGTCGCGGCCCGCGCGGCGGCTGCAGCTTTCAATACGGTTTGCATTCTGAGTTAGAATCCCCAGTAAACTGCGAGGCTAAAAATGAAAACACGACTCGGCCGGAGACGTTTCCTCGGAATCGTGATATCGCTGGCGATCTCGATTCTGGTTTGTGCGCCGGTTTATGCACAATGGGTAAAGGTTCCTGCGCGCGGAATCCC
>QHOP01000609.1:0-972 GCA_003219345.1 Verrucomicrobiota bacterium | reverse complement strand
CCAGGGACCTTAAACCTGAAGATGTACCCTTCCAGCCTTGGGCCAGGGCGCTCGCCGCCGAACGAGCGGATGGATCGCGGTCGGGAGAGGACCCAACCGCGAACTGCCTGCCGCCGGGAGTGCCGCACATCATTGCATCACCTCCGCCATGGAGGCTGGTTCAGACGCCGGAGTATATTGTCATCGTTCACGAACTCATGACGACCTGGCGCCAAATTTTTCTTGATGGCCGTGAGCTGGCCGAGGACTTCACTCCTAGCTGGATGGGTTATTCGACCGGCAAGTGGGAGGGCGACACGTTGGTCGTCGATACCAAAGGGTTCAATGGAAAAACGTGGCTGGATCAGTTGGGCAAACCCACCACGGATTCCCTTCATGTGGTCGAGCGTTTTCGCCGGAAGGATTTCGGGCACTTGGACATCCAGATTACGATCGACGACCCGAAAGCTTATACCAAGCCCTGGACGGTCACCGAAGAAGTGCATCTCTTACCGAATACGGAATTACTCGAGTTCATCTGCAACGAGAATAACCTCGATGTGAAACACCTACCCGGCGCTCCAGCCAGGTAAATATGGTGTAAGGCAGGACGCATGACGAACGTTTTCTTATCCATAATCGTCGCTTTTCTGGCATGGGCGCTTCGCGCAGAAAGCCAGGCAAGAACAGACGCGCCGTCGGTTGCCGCAAAACCCGGCGAGTGGCGATATTTGAACAGCGATCCGCTGTCGACGCGTTACTCACCACTGGACCAGATCAATAAGGACAATTTCAAGGATCTGAAGATCGCCTGGCGCTGGAAACCCGGGATTGCGCCAGCGTCGCCCTCTCTTGGCGGAACCGCGCAGGGCAACGGAGATCCGGTGCTTGCCATGTATAAAAGCGAAGCGACTCCTATCATGGTCGGCGGCGTGTTGTACGAGTCCGCCGGCGGCCAACGCGTTGTTGCCGCCATCGATGCCGCGACGGGTA
>QHOP01000393.1 GCA_003219345.1 Verrucomicrobiota bacterium | reverse complement strand
GCAGACAGTGCGCGACGGTCGTTGGACGACAAGCTCCGATTTTTGTTATTGGGACTATCCGCTTGTCGAACTCGATAGCCTGACGATGGGCATCGTCGGTTATGGCCGCATTGGAAAAGCGGTTGCCGAACTCGCGGCCGCTTTTGGCATGAAGGTGCTGGCGACGAGCGTCACGCCGAAACACGCCCCGACGAACATTCAGTTCACTGATCTCGCGACGCTCTTTCGCCAAAGCGATGTCATCAGTCTGCACTGCCCGCTCACGCCGCAAACGAAAAATATGGTGGACACGAAACGCCTGGGTTTAATCAAGCCCACGGCCTTCCTACTCAACACCAGCCGGGGCCCGTTGATCGATGAACCCGCGCTGGCTGATGCGCTGAATTCCGGCCGACTCGCGGGCGCGGCTGTCGATGTCCTCTCTGTCGAGCCGCCGCCTGCCGACAACCCTTTGTTGCGCGCGAAGAATTGCCTTGTGACGCCGCACATCGCCTGGGCCACGCGCGCAGCCCGCTCGCGCCTCATGCAAATCGCGATCGCCAACGTCCGAGCCTTCATCGCGGGCGAACCTGAAAACGTGGTGAATTGAGCGGCTGCAGGTATGTATCCCGTCTCGGCAGCGCCGCATCGCGGAGGCGCTTCATCCTCAGGAAATGGTTCGACAACGCTGCTGCGTTTCTGCTAACAACGCGGCGCCATCCCTCAAGAAACGATGAAAGAGCAACGCTGGCTGCGCATCATTCCGGTCGCGCTGATCATGTACACGATCTCATACGTCGATCGCACGAACGTGGCGCTGGCGCTGGATCCGACCATTTCGACCATGATGAAAGACCTTTTCATGGACGACAAAATGAAGGGTGAGGCGGCGGGATCGCCATCCTGCTGGTGCTTTGGGGAATCTGCGCAGTGGGTTGCGGTCTGGTGACCACCGTCGGCCGGTTCAAGTTCATGCGTTTCCTGCTCGGCGTGGCAGAAAGCGGCGTTTTTCCGGCGACGCTCGTGCTGCTGGCCAATTGGTTCCCACGCTCCGAACGCGCGCGCGCGAATGCGTACTGGAATCTGTGCCAGCCACTGGCCGTGGCGGGGTCCGCTCCGTTGACAGGCTGGCTCCTCGGCCAGTGGGGCTGGCAAACGATGTTGATCGCGGAGGGAGCCCTTCCCTTTCTCTGGCTGCCCATCTGGCTCTCGTTCATCACCGACCATCCGCGCGAGGCCAAATGGATTTCGGACGAGGAGCGCGAACATCTCGAAACAAAGCTGCGCGTTGAAGCCAGCCAACTCGACCCGGGCAAAAAAGTACCGCTCTGGCAGGCGTTCCTGCAGCCTGCGGTGTTTGTCATGTTGCCGATTTACTTTCTTCAAAACTGCGCCGCTTATGGCTGCAACACCTTTCTCACGGAAGGAATCAAGGGCGGCGGACATCAATTCACCGGGTTTCAAACCGGCGTCCTGTTTGCACTGCCATACATCGTTGCCGCCGTGGTCATGATATTGAATTCGCGTCATTCCGACAAAACACACGAGCGCCGTGGACACGTCGCGCTTGTTTACAGCATCAGCGGCGTGAGCCTGATCGCCAGCGTGCTGGTGAAGGAGCACTCCTTCTGGTTATCCTACGCGTTCCTTTGCCTCGCCATTCCCGGTCCGTTCGCCGGACTGGCGCCGTTCTGGGCCATTCCGGCCGGCATACTCAAGCAAGAGACCCACAGCGTCGCGATTCCATTCAGTGTGCTCGGTATTGGGCTGATGATTGGGGCGGCGCTTTGCTTCCTCCTTCCCCGGTCCCGAATTCAACCCTCCCCCTGAACCTCGTAGCCGCCGACGTGAGTCGGCGCACTCGTTTGCTTTCGCGGCAAAGGATTAGAGCGTTTTCATAAATTGCGTAGCAGTTATTAGCCGCAAAAGAACGCCGAGATCGCAAAGATGTCTGTTTCCCTTGTGTTCTTTGCGTTCTTTTGTGGCTACAGTTTTATTCAATTTGCTCTAGCGCCGACTCACGTCGGCGGGCTACGGTTCAGGGATTCAATGAACGAAATTTTTCAGGGAAACCTGTCCTCTCATCCGATGAGGGGAGAGGGAAGGGTGAGGGAAGCCGTTGGACATTCGCGTGACTGCGTTTGGCGTGATTGACGGTTCGCCACGCAAATCCAAGTTGAGACAGGCGGGACGCGCTGTCCTACGCTTGATTACCGCTGCACCCGTGCGCCGCCGCCTTTCATCAATTTCTCAACTTCATCCTTGCTCGCCATCGAGGTATCACCCGGCGTGGTCATCGCCAGCGCGCCGTGCGCCGCGCCGTAGTCCACCGCCTTCTGTGGATCGCCGGTCGTCATCAGACCGTAAATAAAGCCGGAGGCAAAACTGTCGCCGCCGCCGACTCGGTCGAGGATTTCCAGGTCGGGATATTTTCGGCTCTCGTAAAACTTCGCGTCCACCCATGCGATGGCCGCCCAGTCGTTGATCGTCGCCGTCTTCGCCGCGCGCAACGTCGTGGCGGTGGCTTTGAAGTTCGGATAGGTCTTCACCGCGGTTTCAATCATCTTCTTGAACGCGGTGACGTCAATGTGGAGAAGATGTTCGTCCGCGCCTTCGACCTTGAAGCCCAGGCAAGCCGTGAAATCCTCTTCATTGCCGATCATCACATCCACGTATTTCGCGATCTCCTTGTTGACCTCCTGCGCGCGTTTCTGGCCGCCGATCGATTTCCAAAGTGACGGACGATAGTTGAGGTCGTAGGAAACAATGGTGCCATGTTGTTTGGCCTTCTGGACGCACTCGATGACGAGTGGCGGCGTGGTGTCGCTGAGAGCCGCAAAAATACCGCCCGTGTGCAGCCAGCGCGCACCGAGCTTGCCGAAGATGTTGTCCCAGTCGAAATCGCCTGGCTTGAGTTGTGATGCCGCCGTGTTGCCCCGGTCCGGGATGCCTACCGCGCCGCGCACACCGTAGCCGCGCTCGGTGAAATTGAGGCCGTTGCGTGTGACGCGGCCGACACCGTCGAAAGGCGCCCATCTGATGAAGTCGGTATCGACGCCGCCCTGCAAAATAAAATCCTCGATCAGCCGGCCGACGTCATTGTCGGCAAAGGCGGTGCAGACGGCGGTCTTAAGGCCGAAGCAGCGACGAAGTCCGCGGGCGACGTTATATTCGCCGCCGCCTTCCCACACTTTGAATTCGCGGGCGCAACGGACACGCCCTTCGCCCGGATCGAGCCGGAGCATGATTTCTCCGAGCGCGATCAGGTCGTATTTGCAGGAGCCGGCAGGTTTGATGTTCAGAGCAGACATGGTCAATGTATCCGCTGAATCGTTAAATCGTTACAACGTTAAAAATCAGAACCTTCGGCTCAGGCCGCTGCCGCCCTTTTTAACGCCGCCGTTGACGAGATAGGATTCACCGCGATTCAAGGCCACCATGAACGGCGCCGTTGCGCCGGGGCCATCCGTGTCAATCGTCACCGAAGTTCCATCCTGTTCCGCCATCACCATGAGACCGACGTACTGGTGAAGGTTTGACGAATTTGCGCCTCCGGCATGGGCAGGTAGAAATCGTGCACCAACGTGGCGGCGCTGCCCGCCGGAGCCGCACTCCACAGCGCGCAAATCGTTGCCAGCCAGTACCGCGTCGCGTGTCGTCCGCCCGCGATCTTCCGCGAACCGGGGAAAAGCGTTGCCCTTGGATTCAACTGCGTCAGCCACCCAATGCGCTGCCAGACATCGCACTTCATCACACGTTTCGTTGCCGATTCATAGAGAGAGCCCGACTCCACGGCACCTTGGACCGTAGCGCGACACGGTCACGTCAAGGTGCGCGGGATAACAGCGGAACGGTCCACGCAAGCCATCTCAGCCGCAGGAAACAAACGAAAAAACACGGGCCTGGCGGCCCGATTGGGCGTGTCATTACGCGGTGTCGTGTCGCTTGGCAAGCTAATTTCGGCCCGAACTGCCGGGCCGGGCGCGAGTCGGCGTTCACGCAGTTTCGGTGAAGTGAACGCTCCGGCGATATTCTTTTCTCGCCTCCTCAATCTCGGCCAGGAGTTCGGATCGAAGCGAGAGAAGTCGCTTGCGTGCGAATGGAACGCGAAACAAAATGACGGCGGTGCGCAACGCGTCGCAAAGCCGGAGCATCTCGTGGGTGTAGTAGTAAGAAATCAACCCCGCGATCGGCAGCGACAACACATACCACAAGCTGAACGGCCAGCCGAACCACCGATACACAAGCCAAACGTAAAGGGCATAGCAACCGCCAAACGCAAACACCCCGACCAACATCGACGCATGCGGCGTCTGCGCCTTGCGCGCACCTGGATTGGTAAATCGTGTCGCAACCCATCTGACCAGGGCAACTGGCAGCAGTCGATGCACCCAACCATACACAGCGATGGGCGCCCCCAGGACAGCCAGCAGTGACCGACTCAAAACGTACGCAAGCAGATTGCGCTTCTCAGAAAGCCGTTCGCTTGTCTCGTCAGGAAGCTTCAACCGGGCGCGCCGTCGTTCGTAATCGTGCAGCTTTCGCGCAAACGCGTTGAAGCGTTCTGGAAACGTTCGTTCCATCCATTCTGCCGCGTTCGCGATCGCCTGGCTCAGCACCAGGTCCTCAGCGCGTGGGGTCAGCGGCTCCTTCAGAATAACGTTCCCCAGTTTGAGCCGATCCAGATACAGCCGTTTCACGGCTTCCACAACACGGGCGTGTTCGAGCCTCGGTAAATGCACGATGAGCGACTGCAAGCGACCCTCGATTTCGCCGCTCAATTCGGTGATGCATTCCTTGCGGCGCGCGTCATACCCCTCAAGAAATTTCGCAACCTCGATTGGCTCGTCAAAATGAACGAGCACTTCGCTGCGATACCGTTCCTTTGCCGAATAGGTCAGGCCGACTGGAGTAATTCTCAATCCAAGCTTGCCACCGTGTCGCTGCTCGAGTTCCAGGGCCATCCGCGCCGCGCCAGTCTTGATCGTTTTGAGTTGCGAATCGTCGTAACTGACGCCTTCCGGAAAAATGCCGACTGCACCGCCATCCTCGAGAACTTCGAAGCACGCCTCGAACGTGGCCGCCACCGAGCGCATCGCCCTGGGATCGTCCTTCAACCGGTTGATCGGAATGATCCCGCACTGTTTCAGGAGCCAGGCCAACGGCGCGAAGCGGAAGAGTTGCACCGTGGCCACAAAGTGGACCTGCCGCGGAACGGAAGTGCCAATGATAAACGCATCGGTGACCGAGCCGGGGTGATTTGAAGCAAACAAAACCGGACCGTTCGACGGGACGCGCTCAGCGTGGAAGAGTTCAACGCGACGAAAGTAGAAACCCAACATGATCCGAAGCAACCCTGCGACGGTCGTTGTCAGGCATTTTCCCAGAAGCTTCATTTGGCCGGCTGCCGAAGGATGACGCAGCGCCGTGGGAAAAGCCACCTCAGACCAGAAGACCGTGGAGGCGAACCTGACGCTCTGCAGCTTCGTCAGCCATGAACGGCGCCGGTGCGGTCAGCCTTTCAGTCCGACGAAGAGTAGAACCAGGTCAATGACGAACAGCAATACAATCGTCGCTTCGAGCATGAGCATCCAGCGATTGGTCTGGTCGTGCTGGAGCAGTTGGTAAAGATTGGCCAGCGTTTTGAGCTTTTCGTCGATGGTCCGGTGCCAGTCTCCGAGATGGAACCGGGCCGAAATGTTTTCGTATATTCGCGCCAGGTGCCAATCACCGAAAAACTTCGTGATGTTGGAGAGCTCATCGCTCAGCCGCGCCAGGTCAACGCGAATTTCGCGCAGCTCACGCCGCACATCGCCTTTGCGTCGCAACGGCTGTTCCCCCAAATCGCGATACGACCGTTCCAACGCCACATCCAGAATGCGGTCGTAAGCCTCCAACTCCGCCAACTGGAGATTGGCCAGCTCCATGACATAGAGTGTCTCGTCGAAATTTTGCGGCTCGTCCATGATCAACGCCGCGTCCCAGTCAACCACGACCAAATCGTGTTCGTAATAACTGAGGTAGCGCCCGGTCGATTCGTCGGCCTCCTGTTTGGAAAGGTGGTCAACGTCCGGCTCCTGAGTCAGCAGCGAAGCGACTTCACGCCGGTGGATTTTCAGCCAATCCTCGGCGCTCAACGGTGTGCCCTCTTTCGTCTGCAGCGGTGATTCGATGCAAAACACCGTGTAGGCTTCTTCCTCGGCCAACTGCGCGATTGGCCGCACCAGGTAAGGCGACAATTCGCGACACACTTCCTCGGCCAGGTGCCGGACTTCCTGGTGCAACGCGCCGTTGCTGAACTGCAGATCATGATAGGCAACCAGGTCCTCAATGCGCGTCACGTCGAACGGCACCCGAACCGTGATGCTGACGGCCCCCACCGGCAGCAGCTTAACCACCCGTTCCAATCGCACGGGACCACGCGGGCCGATTCGTTCCAGCGGCGGCAGGCGGACCATTTGCGGGCGGTAAAAGAAAAGCTGCTTGGGACTGCGCTTGCTCGCGTCCACGGAAAACTGCGCCAACGGATGACCGAGCAATTCCCTCACCGGCAACCGCGCCATTTCGTACGCCACATCGAAGGCGTAAATGTAAACGACCTCCCCGGCGTATCGTGTCACCGAGATCGATCCGCCTGGGCGATGTGATGTTTCAGGATGTCCGACCAGCGAGACCATAAAACCGACCTAGATTACGCCATAGCCGGGGAGGTGTCCATTAAACCGGGCAAATGGGGCAAATGGCGCAAACGATTATGTACGTACAGATTGCATTTTCGGTGGGGCGAGCCTCCACCCTCCGCGAGGCTACAGAGGACGCGTCCTCGCGAGCTGGCGAGCCAGTAGGTCCTGTTCCTTTTGCTCACGAACGGACCACCCTCTCCCCCAGCGGGGGAGAGGGAAGGGGTGAGGGGGCACACAACCGCGATTTGCACGCGGGCTTCAGGCTCGCATCAGACGGCGTATTTCGCCGGCACGGTAATCCTCCACTCTCCCAGCACGACAACCTGGCCATTCGACAACTTGCGTCGGCACCTCCCACCGACCCATGGCAGGCGATTTGCTTGACAGAAAAGGGACGAAGAAATGCGCCGCGGTCGTACCGAAACAGGACACCGACGCTGGTTGCCTGTTCTCTTTCAGTCACAACGCGCGCACTCGCCGAATCAAAGACACGACGATCGGTCCCGGCTAAACGCGCCGCGATGTAATTTATGACCATCCAACAAGCCGAGCAGTGGGTCCGGGACTACCAAAGCGTTCTTTCCGACGACACCAAGCGAGGCAGCCGACGCGATCCCAGGCTGTTGCCTGCTCCGAAGGAAAAGCTGTTGCAGGCCATCAAGCTGCAACTCGCCCAACTGTTTTTCTTCAACTCCCACACCAACGAAGACCTGACCAAGCCGCTCATCAAGGCCGCCATGTTCCTCGATAGTTTCAGCGATCTGCCTACCGGGGCGACGGAGTTCATCGAGTCCATGCACCGTCGCCGACGCGAAATTGATTCCTTTTGCATGGAGCTGTTAAAGCTTCAGCGGTCGGACCAGTTTTACTGGCAACGCGTTTATGCCATGCTGGGCATCAACTCCGAAACGAAAACGACTTCCTTCTTTGAAGGGATGAAGCAGCGGCTCCGTTCCGGGTTCAAGTCTTCGGCGGCGCAGGAGGAACAGTTCGCCAGCCGCAATCCGGAGGAGCGCATCACCCTCGATTGACTGCGGTTTCAGCGGCCGCCACCTGACTCAGTACCCGGAGTGAGCGTTCGGCACGGTACGGTCACGTTTCTCGATTCATTCGCCGCAACACTTCGCGACAAACATCCATCGCGGAACCGGGATGCCCAAGCTCCCTGGCCGCGCGCGCCATTTCCTTCAGCTTTTTTGCGCCCAGCAGGTGTTCGAGGCGGAACGGCAGGTCCTCGATTCGGTTCACCTTGGCGGCCGCCCCGCGTTCGAGGAGAAAATCGCTGTTCGCCGCCTCCTGGCCGGGAATCGGATTGAGAATAAATAACGGCTTGCCCATTGCCAGCGCTTCCGAGGTCGTCAATCCACCCGGCTTGGTGACGATCAAATCCGCCACCGCCATCAGCTCGTGCATGTTTGTGACGAAACCCAGTATGCGCGTCGGGTGTCGAAAATCTCCGCAGGCCAGATTCCGACGCAATTTCTCATTCCGTCCGGCGACCACCAGGGTTTGAAAATCGCGCTCAACCTTGTCCAGGGCGGAAAGGATTCCCGCCACCGGCCCCATTCCAAACCCGCCGCCCAGCACGAGCAACACCGGCAGGTCATCGCGCAATCCGTAATTCTTTCGCACCGCGCGGGCGTCAGGACGGCTCGAAAATTTCGCGGCAATGGGGATGCCCGTCACAACCACGCTATCCGCCTTTGCCCCGCGCGCCATGAGACTGGCTTTCGTTTCCTCCGCCGCCACGCAATACAAGTCAACCGCTTGCTCCATCCAGAGCGCGTGCGCTTCGAAGTCCGTCACCACGCAGACGGTCAGCGGGTTGAACCCTTTCCTTTCCAGATGGGCCATGATTTCCACCGGCAGGTAATGCGCGCAGATCACGGCGTTCGGCTGGAACTTCTTCAAATACCTCACAAACTTCTTGTTGGTCCGCTCGGCGAAGCCCCGCCGAAAACGCGCCACCTTCCGCAGGAATGTCGGATTGTCCGTCTTTTTGAAAACCATGCCCCACAATTCCGGCGCGTGTTTCACCAGTTTCACGTAGCCTTTGACGTAAACGTTTCGGTGCAATCGCGAAACGAAATCGAGCAGATCAACCTTCTCAACGACATCCTCGGGACGCAGTGCGCGCCACGCTTCCTCCAACGCCGCTGCCGCCTGCAAATGCCCCGCCCCCGCCGTCACCGTCGCGATAAGAATGCGCATGTTGAATTGGCCGGAGGTTTACCCCGCCGCAACGACCGTGAACAGGAAATTTCTCCGCCCGAATGAAGCTGGCGCATCTCCGCATATCGAGTCGGTCTGCAAGATTTCCGAAGACCCTCACCCCTTCCCTCCCATGAACCGCCCCCTCACCCCGCCCTCTCCCCCTCCGAGGGGGAGAGGGTGCCCGAAGGGCGGGTGAGGGGGCGGTTCATGGTCCCAATGCATGCGGAAAAACGAAAGGGGCTCCCCCTGAACCTTTCAACGCGCGAGCCGATTATTGCGATCCGGTCCTCAACAGCCCTTCCATCGGCGCAAAATCGTCCGTCAGGAGCGGGCAGCCCTGCCAGTTCGGCGGCGGTTCGATGCGGAAGGAATAGGCCCGCTCCCGGAAGTTCGGCAGCGTAACGCGCGTTGATTGGATCAAAACCACCGACCGCTCCTGAATCGTGACGTAGCTGAACTTCTCCGCCGAGCGCGTTCCGATGATGACCACGTTCTGCGACTCCTTCGCGGGGAAAAGATAAACCTGCGGGAAGGCCGATTTCATCGTTTTGTAAATCGCGCCCAGCAAATCGGCCCGCCAGCCCCGCAGGTTTCCGATGACGTTGTAGGCGATGACCCCGTTGGTCGTGAGATGGCCCGCGGCCAGCTCGAAGAATTCTTTTGTAGCCAGATGATACGGGATGAACGAGCCGTAACGATTGGCCACGTAAGCATCGACAAGAATCGCGCCGTATTTCATCTCGCTTCGGCGCAGGAACACGCGACCGTCGGACACGTGCACGTGTTGACTCGGTGTCTGCTCGAAGCGGAAGAACTGTTTCGCCACTTCGACCACAGCGGGATCGATCTCCGCGGTGTTCACGGTCACCTGCGGATAATAATGCGCGTAGGCGCGCTGTGCGCTGCCGCCGCCTAAACCGATCATCAGCACGTTGGTGAGCTGCGCGTTCCACAGCCACGGCATGTGGAAATACTCGGTGTATTCGAAATGGCCCCTTAACGGATCCCGCAGGCTCATGCGCGTCTCCGTTGATCCGTCAAAACTCAGCACGCGGGTTCCATCCTGATCGATCACGCGGATGTGATGATAAGGTGAGGTGATTTCGAAAACGACGGCAGCGTTGCCGGCTCTGCCCGCAGCCAGCAGCCCGCAACAAATCGCCAGAAGGGCGCGCGCCGTTTTCATTCTTTGGGCGGTTCCGCGGGAGGAGCGCTCGCTTCCGCAAACCACCGGTCCATCAACAGGCACAGCACGCCCAGCAGCACGGTGAGCCCGCCCGTCGCGCGGAAGATGCTCGACACGTTCATGTGATCGATCAGCACATAGCCGGACACGAACACGCCCGCGATGCTGCCGGTGGTGCTGGCCGCAATGATCAGCCCGCTGGTCCGGCCAACGTGCGTGAGTTGTTTCGACGCCAGTCGTATCATGTACGGCGAGAGCGTCGCCAGCACAAAGCATGGCAGCAGAAAAATCAACGAGCTGCCAATCACCGGATCGAGCTTTTGCCAGAACGGAGGGATGTTTCGGTCCGATGGATGGCGCAGGATGATGGCGTCAATGAGCGGGGCCGAGAATTTAGGAATGAAGAATGTGGTCGCGCCGGCCGGCACGAGCAAAAAGGTGAGCAACGACACGCGCTGCCAGCGGTCCGCCAGCGCGCCGCCCGCATAATAACCGAGCGCCAGCGCAATCAGCACCACGCCAATCTGGCTGATCC
This sequence comes from Verrucomicrobiota bacterium, assembly GCA_003219345.1. Lineage (GTDB taxonomy): Bacteria > Verrucomicrobiota > Verrucomicrobiia > Limisphaerales > AV2 > AV2. The sequence goes on along the minus strand of QHOP01000393.1, from coordinate 249 downwards.
ACACGTAAAACGAGCTGCCGAAATCCTTGGCCAAATATCGCGCGCCGATGACTTCGAGCACCATCACCGCGAAACCGCCCAGGAAAACCAGGCTGGTGGCGGCCAGTTTGCGCATGATCCGACCATAGCGGTCGACGCCGTCCGACGCGAGGGGAAATGGCTCGTGTCACAGTTTGGCGGCGCGAGGCTTCCCATGAACCGACCCACCCCTGACCCCTCCCAAGAGGGGAACTCGGCAAGCGTGCCCGA
>QHOP01000392.1 GCA_003219345.1 Verrucomicrobiota bacterium | reverse complement strand
ACACAAGTCGTGCATGCGTTCACGAGCTACACGTTCAATGGTTACGAAACGGATTCAGGCGACTTGACTCGCATAACGGGTCAAAAGTTGGGCGCCATTCAGAGTCCGGCTAGGGCAGTGTTGGCAGGAGAGTGGCCGGCGTTCTTTGGGGGTTCGTGGCACCCGTTCATAAATCAAGACCATCCCGACGCAAAAAACGTACTGAGTTTTGTCGATGGGCATGCGGGCTTTGTTAAGATTTATTGGGACGGTGTTGCCGGCTCGCAGCCACGCAATTATGAGCCTCCTCCCGGATACGATTACAATTGGGACGGGCAATGAAGTTATTTGGTGTAGTTAATATGTGGCACTGCGTTTCCCGAGAGGGAGAGTGGAAAGCATGATGCAATCCACGCGCAATTGGATAAGGGTATTCGTGACGAGATCATTGCGCCCTTCATCAAGAATTCACAGGAATTAGGCGAGCGCGTGCTTCCGACTTTGAAGGAAATCCAAAAAGCGTCCACCGAAGCGCACACGCTCTGGATGAAGCATATATGGAAAACCGCATGGGCCGGTACTTTTCTATTCACCTTCACGCTTTTCCTCCTGGCAACGCTGGGCATATACAAGATGTTCGACAACTACGCCGAACGAAAAAGTGCTGAAAAAATCGCCAGTGTTGAACGGCTGATGAATTACAATCAGGAAGCCTTTCGGCAATTGGCCATCGCCCAGGTGCCGGTGAAGGTCACGCGGACGCAAAATAATGGTGTAATGAATCCACGCAGCTTTGCTTTAGTGATCGAAAACGCTGACGCCGCAGAAATGCGTCATGCCGACGGACACGACAACGGCATGATTTTCTTCTCCAGCACTTCGACAGAGGAAATGATTCAGGAGATTCAGGAGCAAATCGAAAAGCTGTCGCAAAAAGCGAAAACCGGCGCAAAATAATTTGCTTCCATTCTTCCCTCCGCGACACCAAAACGCCTTCACTAATCGTTCGGCGTTCTCGTGTCACGGCCCCGGACGCGCCGACCAGACCGAATTTCCGCGCAGGCTCCCTGCCACCCCTCGTCCTGCCGCTGCATTCGCTCTGGTCCGCGCGTCACGTGTGCATTCACACGGGACGACCAATTTGATGTCCAACCATAGACACAATACCGAAGTGGCTCGCTGAGGCACTGGTTGGTTTCGGTGGCCAAAATCGGCCACGGAAGAAAGCATCGGTGAATAACTTTCTCGTTTCAGTATTGCCGATACCCCGGCTCAGGAGCATCGTGATGATGCCTCCATGCCCGCAGGAAACGATGAATTGCGTAATCCTTTATTTGCTTTGCCGACGAGGCCAACGCAATAGCGCGCTGACAACCGCCGGTGACGGAAGACAAACAAACCAAAACAAAACCGAAAGGAAAAGCATATGAGTAAAACAATCAAGACCATGATCGACCCGGACGACGCCGTCCTGCTGCTGATCGATCACCAGAGTGGGTTGTTTCAGCTTGTGGCGGACATGGACATGCTGACGCTGCGCAATAATGTGAGCGCGCTCGCGAAGGTTGCGCATCTCGGAAAGATTCCGACCTTTACCACTGCGTCAGTTCCCGACGGCCCGAACGGCCCGTTGATCCCGGAGATCCACAAATACAATCCCAATGCGGTTTATATCGCGCGCACTGGGCAGATCAATGCGTGGGACAATCCGAAGTGGGTCGAGGCAATTCAGAAAACCGGGCGCAAGACCCTTCTCATCGCCGGCACTCTGACGAGTGTTTGCATGGCGTTTCCAACTCTCAGCGCGCTGGCCGCTGGCTACAAGGTGTTCAACGTCATCGACGCTTCCGGGAATTGGTCGAAGATGGCGACCGAGATCACGCTCGCCCGCTGCGTGCAGGCTGGTGCGATGCCAATCGACACATACGCTGTCCTGGCAGAAATCATGAGCACTTGGAATCGCGCCGACGCGATGGAGTTCGCGGCGATCATGGTGGACCACATTGTGCCCCACTACAGGCTGCTCATCGAGAGTTATGACAAAGCCCAAAGTGTCCAGAGAGACGGTCATGAAACCAAACTGGAACTTCTGAAGACTGGAAACGGCCCAGAGGCAGCGCAGGCAGGCCAGCGCGGGATGCAGCCAGCCGGCATGGAGAGGTAGCCCTGCGAGACAAAGAAGGGAATTCAATCGGGAGGGGGCGCGCTCCAAAGCGCGTCCCTTCCAACAATTCATTTCTGCACGCACGCATGCCAACGATTGATCCAAAAGTTTGCATTGGACATGTGCATCTCAAGGTCGCCGACCTTGAGCGCGCTCTCGCTTTCTATTGCGGGGTGCTCGGTTTCGCGCTGACACAACGCTACGGGCGTGAGGCGGCGTTCATTTCTGCGGGTGGTTATCACCATCACATCGGCCTTAACACGTGGGAAAGCCGGGGCGGTTCGGCGCCACCGCCTGGAACCACCGGACTTTATCATTTGGCTATCCTTTACCCCCAACGCGCCGCATTGGCAGATGCCTTGCGCCGATTGCAACAAGCGGGAGTCCCTCTCGAAGGCGCGTCTGATCATGGAGTAAGCGAAGCACTCTATCTGCGGGACCCGGACAACAACGGAGTGGAACTCTATTGGGATCGGCCCATCGAAAAGTGGCCGCACGGCCCCGATGGAAGTCTTGCGATGTTCACGCATCCGTTGGATCTCGATGCATTGCTCAACGAATTACACTAGCGAAATGCAAAAACAGAAAAGACAGAATATGAACACGAGTTCATCCGAAGTCGTTTCCGAGCCGGTGAGTTACGGTCCAAACACGGGCTCACCGCCGGAATCTGCGCCAGAATTCATCCGACGCCGCGCCTACCAAATCTTTGAATGTCGTGGAGGCCAGTCCGGCCACGAACTCGATGACTGGCTGCAGGCCGAGCGCGAAATCAAAATCCATTTGAGGCTGATGAAGCAATAACGCGACGCGATGCTTTACATTCCCATCATCGGTGGCAGCACGCGCCGCGACCGGCAAAGCATCAAAGTCGCGCGGTTCGTATTCGCGAAATTGCAGAAGCGCAACGGAGTCGAAACCGAACTACTCGATTTACTCGAATACAACTTTCCCATCATGGAAGAGCGACTGCATCATCGCGACGATCCGCCGCCGCGTTTGCAGGAATACGCGGACAAAATCGCCCGCGCGGACGCACTTATCATCGTCGCTCCCGAATACAACAACGGCTATCCCGGCGTGCTTAAGAACGCGCTCGATTATTTGCTGCCGGAGTATGAGCGAAAGCCCATCGGCATCGTGACCGTTTCAGCAGGCGGTTTCGGCGGCATCAATTGCCTGGCGCAACTGCGATTGGTGACGCTTGGCATGGGCGCGTTTCCGATACCAGAAAGTTTGCCGGTCTCGCGCGTGCGCGACAGCTTCAGGGATGATGGCACTCCAAACGATCCCGCTTACGAGAAGCGCGCGGCTGTGTTTCTGGACGAAGTGTTGTGGTTCGCGGAAGCCATCGCCGACCGCAAGGCGAAGGAAAAATCGTCCTCGTGACGAAACACGGCAGAGCTCTTCTCATCGCGGTCGCGTAGCTACAAATTCTGAGCAGATGTGGCAGGTATGCTCACAGAAGCAACAAAGTATTTCGAGCGCGGAACGGGCGACCCTAAATTGATGGCGTCGTGAAAAGAAAGAATAGCACCTGTGAAACAATTACTTCGCATCCATCAGAGTTCGGGAATGCACTGGGTCGGCAACGGCTTCCCCGTGCGCTCCGTGTTTGATTACAACGGGCTGGGCCGTGAGTTGAGTCCGTTCCTGCTGCTCGACTACGCCGCACCTTATCAGTTCGCGCCGGGCAATGAAAAGCGTGGGGTGGGCGGACATCCGCACAAGGGCTTTGAGACTGTGACCGTGGCCTATCAAGGGGAGTTGGAGCATCGTGACTCCAGCGGTGGCGGCGGAAAGATCGGCGCGGGCGACGTAACGGCATCGTCCACGAGGAATTCCACTCACAGGACTTCACTCATAAAGGCGGCCCTCTGCAAATGGTGCAGCTTTGGGTGAACCTGCGCGCGAAGGACAAGAATGCGAAAGCGGGCTATCAAACCCTGCTCAAGGCGCAGATTCCTGACGTGGCGCTGCCGCAAGACGCGGGAGCGGTGCGGGTCATTGCTGGCGAATACGGCGGGCGCAAAGGCCCTGCGAAAACTTTCACACCCATCAATTTGTGGGACGTGAATCTTCTCGCAGGCAAGTCGACGGAGCTGCCGCTGCCCGACGGACACACAACTACGTTTCTCGTATTGAGTGGCGAAGTCACGGTCAACGGCGAGCGTGATGCAGTCGAAGGCGACTTGGCAATCTTCGCTCGCACCGGCGACGGCATCACGGTGAAAGCGAAGACCGACGCCAAGCTCCTCGTGATGGACGGCGAGCCAATCGCCGAACCCGTCGTCGGCCACGGCCCGTTCGTGATGAACAGCCGCGCGGAAATCCAACAGGCGTTCGAGGATTACCAACTCGGACGCATGGGGGAGCTTGCCGACGCCCAGCCGTGACGGACTAAAGCAGACCTAGCCAACGTCGACTGGCGGTGGTGATGGTTTCCGTGCGGCTGAGAACATTCAGCTTGGTGAAAACGCTGCAGGTGTGTGCTCGAAACCGCTGATGAGTCCGCCGGAACCAACACGCGCTCCGCGCCGCGTCGCCACGCACCCCGACGCCCATGCTGCTCGCTCTGCTCCGCGCGCGCTCGTTCCGGCTTGAGAACGACGCAGTCGTGTGCTTCCGTTATGCCGGATCCGGCATAACGGAAGTTATTCCGCATCCCGTTTTATGCCGCATGGTTTACGCTTTGGGCCTGTTTGATTGGGCGACCCCTTCGCCGATGCGGCATAAAACGGAGGCTTTGTCAGAGCCCTTTGAGATAGCTCAGCAGTTGGTCGTCGGGCCGGTATCGCCCCGGCTTGCTTCGCAGCGGGTTCATTTTGGCGAGGACGGACTCCTTTAATTGGAGGTTCGCGTCCAGGTAAATCTGCGTTGTTTCCAGCGACTCGTGGCCGAGCCAGATGGCTCCGGTTCAAGGATGCCAAGAAGGAAACAACGCGGGCGGAGGCAAAAGCTTCCGCCCGCGCTTTAATCTCGAAGACGGGTGAGCTTTCAAATTTAATCTGATTATGCGTTTGCACATTCTTGGCGATCTGCACTTGGAATTTGGAACGGCTAAAGTTCCTGTAACCGATGCAGATGTTGTCGTGCTGGCGGGTGACATTCATCTTGGTCGCCAGGGGCGCAAATGGGCGAGAGGCCACTTCCAAGACAAACCGGTCGTTTATGTTCTCGGTAACCACGAGTTCTATCGCCACTCGTTGCCGGATCTTACCGAGGCTCTGAAGCGAGAAACGGACGGCAGCCACATCCATCTGCTGGAGAACAGCGCTGTCGAGATCGATGGCTACACTTTTTTGGGGTGCACGCTGTGGACGGATTTTCAATTAGCACCCGATCCTGAAGCGGCGATGCAGGCAGCCGAAGCAATCATGAGCGACTACAGCATCATTCAGTTCAACTTAGAAGGCCGTGCGCTTCGCGCACGCGACACTGCACGGTTACACGCAGAATCCGTCGCTTGGCTGCGCAGCAAGTTGGCCAAGTGCGATCGCGCGCACACTATAGTTGTGACGCATCATGCGCCCAGTCCTCGTTCGGAAGCTCCGTATCACGCGAACAGTCCACTCAAGCCGGCGTTTGCCTCCGATCTGGATGAGCTGGTCGAAAAGAGCCACGTTCCGCTCTGGATTCACGGGCACACGCATTACAACGTGGACTACGTCATAGGTTCAACCCGCGTATTGACGAACCAGCGGGGCTACCCGGATCAGCTCTGCAAAGATTTTCTCCGACTCGGCGTGCCGCTGGTTGAAGCCACGCGGCGGGCGATGGATTCTGTTTCCAAATTTACGGTGTCGTTCGGATCGTCGGCCCGAAACGCGGTGGATTTATCGTGCCTTTTTCTATCCAAATCGACATACTGGAGGCACCAATACGGCGAACGATTTTTATGATAAAGACAGGGCGAACAGTGAAAGAGTGCCGGAAGCTTCGTGTTCATTCGTGTTCATTCGTGGTTGAGTCAGCAGCCTGAAGAATGCGACCGTTTCAGATTATTTTCAATCCCACGAGCGCGGGCGAATTGGCCAAGATGCCCAAGGAACTGCAATTGCACATTCTGGGGGAGTTCCGCGGATTGCCTCAGGAGGTCATGCGAACGGATCTCGAGCGGTTTGGGAAACTGGAGCGGAACGGGAAGATTTTGCACCGGTTTCGGCTGGGGGATTATCGCGTTTATTTCGAGCGGCATGAGCTGGGAATTGTCGTGCATCGGATCCTCAGCCGCAACTCGCTCAAGGATTTCCTGTTCCGTTCCAGCCTCCCGACCGGCGAAGACGAGGCATTGCAGCAAAACCCCAAGTGCGGGGAACTGATCGAAACGGCCAGGGCTTCGTCCAGATGATCCACGAATGACAGCCGAAAAAACTGTGCGCGGCTGGCAGCTACCGCAAATCGTCGCCCAGCTCGACGTTCCAATAAGCCAGGTCGAGGAAATGCTTCCAACTATCGTGGTAGTGCAGGCCGAGGTTGATTTGCACGAACGGACGCCATTTCGGGCGCTTCGGTTTGCGGATCAGCCGCAGGCCGGCTTCCTGGGGAGTGCGATTGGCCTTTTTCGTATTGCACGGGACGCACGAGCAAACGATGTTTTCCCAGGTGGTCGGACCGCCGCGGTCGCGAGGGAGAACGTGGTCCAAATTCAGGTCTTTCCGCTCGAATGCCTGGCCGCAATATTGGCAGGTATTTTTGTCCCGCTCGAAAATGTTGTGTCGGGTGAATTTGACTTCCTTTTTCGGAAGCCGATCGAACACGACCAGGAGGATCACCCGGGGAACGCGAATCCGGAAAGAAACCGTGCGGACGCTTTCGGGATGAGGGTCTTGCCGCGAAAAATTCCGCCACTCACTGAAATTGTAGGTCTGGAATGAACCATCGCCCGCGTTCAGCACGACCTGAGCGTGTCCTTCAAACAGAAGGGTCAGGGCGCGCCGGGCCGTGCAGATGTTGACCGCTTGCCATAAGCGGTTGAGCACAAGGACCCGTTGGTTCAAAAACAAACTCATAACCGCAATCAATTGGCGCGGAACCTAGCATACGTGGCGACTCCATGTCAACGCCGCACGGCCCGGTTGGCCCGGTTGGCCGTGCTTCCGCGGCCCGACGGTTTAGCCAGCATACGCGTTGCCAAGCCCCGGTTTTATTGGCTATGATTTTATCATGAGACGTTTTCTGATGCTAAGCCGGTTGTT
>QHOP01000391.1:21856-26708 GCA_003219345.1 Verrucomicrobiota bacterium | reverse complement strand
GGCTGTTGTCGCATCTTCATACTATTTATTTATTTTGTTTGCGACTCGAAAGGAAGAACATGAGCGGAACAAGCGCGTTTCATCTCGCACGGACCGTGTCCAAATCCCCGGTGCCGCTTATCAAGTTCATCGTGTCTGCCGTTCTGCTGAATTTTCTGTCTCCCAACGAAGCGGCTTTGGCACAGTCGCTCCAGCCGCGAGTGCTGCATAATTTTAGTGGCCAGGCAAATCCCATGGCTCCTCTCGTGGAGGGGCCGGACGGCTGCTTCTATGGCACGACTGTGGGTGGCGGCAGCGGTGGCCGTGGTGCGGTGTTCAAGGTGACGCCAGACGGCGCTTTCACCACATTAGCCGTCTTCACGTTGTACGACGGCAAATCTCCGAATGGTTTGGTGCTGGGCAGTGATGGCAACTTCTACGGCACGACAATCCAGGGCGGCAGCAGCGGCTTTGGAACGGTGTTCAGAATGGCGCCCGATGGCGCGTTGACCACGCTGGCTCATTTCAACAATGCCAACGGGGCATTTCCGGCGGGCCGGCTGGTTCCCTATCGCCACGGTGAATTCTATGGCACGACTGTCACGGGCACCAACTACAATGGAACGGTGTTCAAGGTGACAAAGAATGGCACGTTGACCACGTTGGCCAACTTCCCCTCTGCCTATGAATCCTTTCCTGGGGGTCTGACGCTGGGGCAGGACGGTAGTTTCTACGGCACGACTTATGGTGGTTGGGAGAAGGCATTCCGCGTGACGCGCCGCGGCAAGTTGACCACGCTGGCGAACCTGGCGGGTATCAGCTACCCGTATGCAACGGGTCTCACGCTGTGCAACGATGGCAATTTCTACGGCACGACTTTCGAGGGCGGATGCCACCGCCTTGGGACGGTGTTTCGAGTGACGCGCCACGGCGCAGTGACAACGTTGGTCAACTTCAACGGCAGGAACGGGGCGCTTCCTGCGGGGGGACTGACGTTAGGGTCCGACGGAAATTTTTACGGCACGACAATATACGGCGGCACATTCGAAGGAACGGTTTTCAAGATGACGACCGACGGCAAGCTGACCACGCTCGCCAACTTCACCGACCGTCTGCATGGCGTGCGTCCGTACGGCGGAGTGACGGTGGGCGACAATGGCAGTCTCTACGGCACGACCATAACCGGCGGCAGCGGAGATAGCGGGATAATTTTCCGCGTGGATTTGCCGCCGAGCATCCTCTCGCAACCGGCCAGCCGGTTCAAGGGCAGGGGCGCAACGGCCACCTTCATTGTCGCCGCCACCGGCACAAAACCCTTCAGTTACCAGTGGCTCAAGAATGGACGCAAGATGGTGGATGGTTGCAACGTCCGCGGTGCGAACTCCAACACGCTGGTCCTGGCGAATGTTGAAACTAGTGACGGGGGGAATTTCGCGGTGGTCGTGACCAACCATTGGGGCAGCGTGACCAGCGACGTGGCCGTTCTTACCGTGCTCGAAGGCGGCCACAGCATGGTGGCGTCGTGGCAAGTGGATGTTTACGACCGGTCGCTTGCAGCGGGCGATTCCCGTGCGTCGGGGCCAGCGGCTGTTGCCGGCCCGCACATCAAGCTCACCTTTGAGGGCGTTCCGAACTCCCAATACCTCGTGCAATACGCCACGAATCTGACGAGCAGTCCCTGGTTCAACTTGTCAACGAACTCTGCGAGCGCCGACGGAACCTGGATGGTGGTTGATCCCATTGTCGCCGGCGAGCAGAGGTTCTATCGCGTCGCATCTCCCCCCGCTCCTTAATCCAGCCAGCACACAACGTGACGCCGGGCGGACGGTGCCAAGGCGACGCTGCACGACGGGACGGGGTGGTCGCGGCCGGCTGCTTTCCTCGATTCACTTCCGGGCATTGACTTCGATCGCGTCTGTTTCGCGGCCTTTCTTGCCATCGCGATACATCAGCAAGAGGCCGGTTTGAGACGGCGAGGCGCCGCCGCCGCCGGGCACTCGCGCAACCTTCAGCAGGCTGGCGCCGCCGGCCGGCACACCGGAAGCCGGCACGCCATCACCCACGAACCTCGGCCGGCGGGCAGTATAGACCATCCCTTCGATCAAGTCCGTCGGCGCGCCCGTGAAATAGTTGTCGAAGGCGACCACGGTGAAGCTGAACTGGGTATCCGGCGTCAGGCCGAGGTCCGCGAGCGGCGCCGTCAGGATGGCGTTGGCGGAATTCAAATCGGCGTCGGTGAAGAACTCCGGCGTAACTGTGCCATCCTTCAAGTTGACCACGCTCACCACGTTCTGGCCGCTGGCTCCGAAGCCGCCCAACTCGCTGTTGAAGAGCGCGAAGTCGAATTCTCCATCGAGGTTGTTGTCGATGAAAACGTCGAACTCGGCCGGATAGTTCGGGTGCGACCGCTGGCCATAAGTGCTGATGGCAAACTGAATGCCGAACTCGCCGCCGCCAATGCCGACCAACCGCGCGCCGACCGACCGGAGATCGATAATAGCTAAGTTGTCGCCGGGCCCCGGCAGGAACTTCTTCTTGATCCGCGGGCTGGTGCCGGTGAGCGAGAATACGTCCACGCGGCCGTCGACTGCGCCTCCAATGTTCCGAAGGATGAGCGTTCCTTTGCCCTCGCGGTCCAGTTGCAGATTGTCCGTTAAAACCTCGACGTCCGCGGCGCGATGGGGAAGGATTTGCCAGGGCAGATGCACCGTGTCGGAGGATTCCGTCAACGTGAGATAACCGTCGAACTCAACTCCCTCCAGCGAGGAACCCGCGCCGCCGAGCGAACCGCCGTTGAGTTTCCAGATCGGCAGCTTGCTGGCCTTCACTCTGAGCCGGAAATCGAACTGCGCGCTGCCGTTCGCCGGGACAAGCACGCCGGGCGGCGCATCGACTGTTACGGCTCCGCTCTTGGAGAACGCAGCGTCCCGAGACAGCGCATGGTAACCGAATGAAAGACTGCCGGTCGAATCCTCGGCGTCCCACGCGGCGGTGCTGCTCTTGAGCGCTTTGTCCACGCGCACTTCGCCTCCCGCGATGCGGGTGATGGGTGCCAGCACGCCCGGGAACAGCGCCGGATCAGTTTGCATGTCCCTTTCCGCCGTATTCATGAGCAGCGTCTTAATTTCCATCGCCGCGCGCTTGGGATAGGCTTGGATCAACAGGGCGGCGCTGCCCGAGACCATGGGCGTCGCGCCGGAAGTTCCGCCAAAGGCGGTTTCGCCGTCGCCGGTGCCGACTTCCGCCGAAACCGACCCGCCGGGAGCACCAATGTCGGGCTTGATCGCGTTGTAGCTGTAACTCGGGCCGCGCGCCGACGAGGCAACAAGGCTACCGATGAGTGGAACGAAGACAGTCGGTGAAATCGTCACGTTCACTGCCATCGAATGGGCCAGTTGGGTCTTAATGCTGTCCGCAACGTCCTTCGTGATGATGAGCGTCTCGACGAATGTGTCGCCACCGCCGAAAGCGAACGAGATCGGGTCGCCTGGCGCGACCAACCCGAGCACCACGCCAATGGCGCCCGCCTTGGCTGCCCGATTCACTTTCAGACTGACCGCGCAGCCACCGCGGTCGATGAACGCCACCTTGCCCGCCGGATTCGCCAGGTAGGGGTCCTCCGGATCGCCTGGCTTCACTGCGTCCGCTGGACAGCCCCGGCCGACAAATACAATGTCGCCGGTGAAGCCCGAAACAATCGGAGCCCAGCCGACCGTTTCGGTGTTAAGATAATGTCCGGTAATTTCTGCCGGCGAGTTGATGACGAGCGGGAACCGCTTTGCGCTGGGCACCTGCGTCTGGGCCACGCTGATGACTTCCGGCGTGGTGCTCGGCGAGCTGACGATGTAAGGGTGATTCGCTTCGTTGCCGGCCGCCGCCACCACGATGACACCAAGCCGGACTGCGTTTGCCGTCGCTTCGCTCAAATCGTCCTCCCGCTGTCCGTAGGCCGAACCCAGTGACAGGTTGACGACATCGACCGCGTCCGAGATGTCGCCGTCGCCGTTTGGGTCGAGAATGAAATCCATGGCTTGGAGCAGGGCGATTCCGTTGCAGGAGGAGGCCACGGAGCTGCAAACCTTGACGGCGTAGAACTTGACACCGGGAGCAACGCCTTTGACGCCGCCGATGATGTCCGCGACATGCGTGCCGTGCCCGTTGAAATCAATCGGGTCGGGGTCCGGCGCCAGATCGCCGTCGGGCCAGACCTCGCCCACAAAATCAAAGCCGCCAATGACCTTCGCCGTGGGAAACAATCCGTCGACCGTCGTGTTCTTCGGGTCGCTCGTGTCGGCCCCGTAAGCCGCTTGATAAGCATCCACGGTTCCGGGTCCGCCAAACTCCTTGTGAGTGTAATCGATTCCGGTGTCGAGCACAGCGACAGTCACGCCGTCTCCTTTGAATCCGGCAGCCTGCACAGTCTTCGCTCCGATGTAGGGGACTGTTTCGCTCAGGTCCAACTGGTAAACGCCCACGGGCCGGATGGACACTACGTTCGGCAGACCGGCAATCGCGGAAATGCGGGAAGCGTCCACGCTCATGATCACCGCGTTGAGGGCCTTGGTCAGTCGCGCGATTTCATGGCCGCCCATTGCGCGAACGGCTTGCATGAGTTCGTCATGTTTGCGGGAGAGTTGGCTGACGTGCTCCCGTTGCTGGACTCGCGTCAACCGTCCGCCGGACCGCTTGGCCCCCTCGCCCTGGGCCACCGCCAGCGGCACGTCGCCGAGGCGCACAACAATCTCGACCTCACCGACGGCCTGCTTCAACCGCGAATCGACGACCGCTGCAGTGCCGGCTGGCAGGGCTAAATTGGACACGTCCACCACTGGCGAGGGTTCGGCGCCGAGCGAAAGCGCCGCCGTAGCGAGCA
>QHOP01000391.1:0-21835 GCA_003219345.1 Verrucomicrobiota bacterium | reverse complement strand
ATGTAATTAAGTGAAGCAATACGCTTCCACCGGTCAATGTCAAGCGCCTTACAGCGTCGCGCGGGCATATCGAGTCAGGTCTGCAAGATTTCTGAAGACCCCTCACCCTGTCCTTCTCCCCATCCGATGGGGAGAGGGTGGCCTCCAGGTCGGGTGAGGGAATAAGTGCGTCACATCAGCTTGGTGGTGGTGCCGAGATGCGACCGCTTCGGCGTCTTGCTGGCAGAGTTTGAGCCCTGGCACGCAAACCAGATTCGCGCGGCCGAGGCGGGCGGCGTGGATTTTCCATTTCCTGCTTTTCTGCCCGTTCAGTTACGACATCATCTGGCCAATGTGGTCGGACGTTAGATCAGTTCACTTTGTCGGCATCTGCGGCACGGCGATGGCGTCCATTGCGTCCGCGATGCGGGAGAAGGGATTTCAGGTTACTGGCTCCGATCAGAACGTGTATCCGCCGATGTCCACGGTTCTGGCGGAGCAGAAGATCGAGGTGAAGAATGGCTACGCCGAGCGAAATCTCGCGCATAAACCGGACCTCGTTGTGATCGGCAACGCGGTTTCGCGCGGCAATCCGGAAGCGGAGTTCGTGCTCGATCACAAGTTGCGTTATTGCTCGCTGCCGGAGTTACTGAAGGAATTTTTCATCCGCGGCAAACGTTCCATCGTCGTCGCCGGCACGCACGGCAAGACCACTACGACGGCGCTGCTCGCCTGGGTCCTGGAGCACAACGGGCTGGCTCCGGGCTACCTCATCGGTGGAATTCCAAATAATTTCGGCCAGGGCGCGCGGTTTACCGACAGCGAATGGATCGTCATCGAAGGGGACGAATACGACACCGCGTTTTTCGACAAGCGGAGCAAGTTCGTTCATTACCTGCCGGAGGTCGCGGTCATCAACAATCTGGAGTTCGACCACGCCGACATTTTCGAGAACCTGGCCGCCATCCAGACGTCGTTCAAACACTTCATCCGACTGATTCCGCGCAACGGCCAGCTGTTGGCCAATGGCGACGACCTGAATCTTGCGCCGCTGCTCAACGTGACGCATTGTCCGGTCAAACGCTTCGGCCTCGGCGAGGACAACGCCGTGCACGGGTTCAATCTCAAGCTGGCGCCGACGGCGTCGGAGTTTGAAATTCCCAGCTTCAGGTTTCACCTCAACCTCGTCGGCGAATTGAACGTGCGCAACGCGCTTGCGGTCGTGGCCTCCGCCAAGCATTGCGGCCTGTCAAATAAGCAGATTCAGTCCGGGTTCGACACCTTCAAAGGCATCAAGCGACGGATGGAGGTGCGCGGCGTTGCCGGCGGCGTGACGGTGGTGGACGACTTTGGACATCATCCGACGGCGATTCGCGAAACACTTCGCGCTTTACGAATCAAATACCCGCACCAGAAAATCTGGGCGGTCTTCGAGCCGCGCTCGAACACCACCCGGCGCAACGTTTTTCAAGCCGAGCTGGTCAGCGCTTTCGCCGACGCCGACGCCGTAGTGGTGGCGCAGGTGGCGCGTTTGGAGTTGCTTACGCCGCAGGAGCGCCTTGATCCGGCGCGGCTGATGCAGGATTTGCTGGCGAGCGGCAAACCGGCGGACTATCTGCCCGACGTGGAAACGATTTTGGCTCACGTTGCGAAAAACGCGCAGGGTGGCGATGTCATTTGCGTCTTCAGCAACGGGGGATTTGGTGGCATTCACGGAAAGCTGTTGGAACGACTGGGGCGCGTTTAATTACGCGAGGGGGCTTCTTTCAAGATGCTGCAGGCAGCTCAACCCCTCAACCCCGCTCGGTTCGGATTAACCTTGCCGTCCAGCAAGACGCCGTCATAGTGGGATTAACACATCCTTTTGCTCGGGCCGTGAAGACCTACAGCCAGCTCCGGGTTCCGACACGTCGGAAGAATGACGCGTCTTCGTCGGGCTTCACACTCATTGAACTGCTGGTGGTCATTGCGATCATTGCCATCCTTGCGGGCTTGCTGTTGCCGGCTTTAGCCCGAGCCAAGTACCAAGGCATGCGCGCTTCCTGCATTAATAATATCAAGCAGCAGTATCTGACTCAAATTATGTATGCGGACGATTTTAGCGGGAAGTTCCCCGTCCACGAAGATTTGAGTCCGGACTACCACCGCACCGCGAACACCGGAACCCGCAGCATCGTCAACTCGATGCGTGGAACCTACCTGAAGAACACGCAGATTCTGATTTGCCCGATCACGCGAAAATCCTTTGGCCAGACCTGGCTGAACTACGCCAGCATGGCAAATTTTGCCGACAGGACCACCCGGGATTATGGCGGCTGGGACACACCAGCGATGTATGTTTTCACGCCGTATATGTGGCTGGCGAACTTTTCCGCCACACCCAAAATGAAATTTGTCAACGCCGTTGGCAAGGAAAGCTCCAACCCGGACGAAAATGAACCGCCCTGGCCAAGGAATACCTCCGAGTGCGAGAGTCGCAGAGCTTTCATTACTCATCGCGTCAGCGACACTCCCGGCACGGCGCTTTGGGACCTTGGACACCTGGGTCGATTCGGAGCGGGCACTCAAAGTAAACCGCTGTGGGCCTGGTCGGTCACGCCGGACCAGCCCGTGGGCCAGGCGGACGGCAGCATCATCATCCGCCCGAAATCCGGGATTAAACCGCGAGCGACACTTCCTGTTTTTCGAGGTTTCGGAGCAGACGATTTTTCAACACATCGTAAACTTCATTGGTCACGCTCTTGAGGTCTTTGCGGGCTTCATCGAAACGTCCGGCGTTGAGTTTGAATCGGGCCAGATGCACAAAGACCCCTTCGCGGTCAGTCTCGTTGGGAGCGACTTTCAGCGCGTATTCCCACGCGGCGAGCGCCTCGTCGGTAGGGACGGGTTTTATCCCGTAGTAGGTCATGGCGTAGTCGCTGGCGAGCACAAAGTTGTTCGGGTCGAGCTTGATCGCCTGGCGATAGAGTTCGAGGGATTTGCTGAAGACCTGCTGTTCATTTATTTTGTAAAATTCCATTGCGTCCTGGCGAAAGAGGAAAACCGTCGTGGCGAAATTCTGGTAATAAACCGGCTCCCGGGGATTCAGCTCGATGGCTTTGGCGTAATATTCAAAGGCCTTTTTCACCGGACTGCGGTGGCCATAGTGGTTCGCCAGATTGTTCCACACGGCGGGATTTTTAGGGTCCAGTTCGCGGGCCTTTTCCCAATGTTCCACCCCGCCCTCTTCGTCGTGGGTATCGTGGAGGAAACTGCCGTAGGCCAGGTGAGCGCGGGCGTGTTCAGGATGCCGTCGGAGAAAATCCTCGTAAGCCTCGCGGACGGGTTTGAGCCGCTGCTCGACGCGAGCGCGCAGCGTCGCGCCGGGCAGGCCCGCGCCTTGTTCGCGGAAAGCTGCTTCGTCGCGGATCCATTTGTCCACTTCCTCCTGCGCGGCGTCGTCCTGCTCCAAAAGTTTCTGATACTCCTTTTCCACCGGGTCGTTCGGATCAGGGGCATTCACCAGAGCGCCCGTCGTTTGCGCGACGAAATTGCTTAAGGCCGCGGGTTGGTTCGTAGCGACGAGCGCGCTCAGGAGGCCAATCAATAAATTGCTCACATTCCAAGCCTAACATCCGGCGTACAAAGAACAATCCAGTTCTGGCCTGGAACGGAAACAGACTTCGATGAGTTCGGTGGCGCCCACTGTTTTTTGTTTCCGCAATCTTCAACTTACTTCAATTTAAAACGAGCACGATGCGCAGCGTGAAACCTCGACGGTGCGGTCACTCCGGAGTTGCGCGGCGACTTCACACTCGTTAAAGATTTGCGTCATGAATCTTGAAGACCATCTTGGAGATATTATCTGCAAGGCGCGCACGGCGGCGAATGTTTCTGCGGAGGACGCCGCGGCGGCTGCGGGATTAACGGTGAACGAACTCTCCGCGCTGGAGGACATCGGTAAGTCCGCCCGGCGACCCAATTTTCGGTCGCTCGCGGCGAAAGTTGGTTTACACGGCGGCAAGCTCGAAGGCATCGCGAACGGATGGTTGCCACAGAACCGCGATCTGGGCCTCTGGCGCGAATTACGCCCCATCACGACTGCCGGAACAGGCTTCAAAGTGAACTGCTACCTGGTGTGGGACGAGGTCACCCGTGAAGCGGCGCTGTTCGACACCGGATTCGACGCGCAGCCGATTTTTGACCTTATCGAGCAGGACAAGCTTCAGCTCAAACATCTCTTCATCACCCACACGCACGCGGATCACATCGCTGCGCTTGAACCGATTCGCAGTCGTTTGCCGAAAGTCAAACTGCATTCAAGCGCGAAGACCGCGCCCGTGGACCAGCGGAATCGCGCGAACGATTTCATTCATCTCGGCAGCCTGCGCATCACGAACCGCGACACGCCTGGTCATGCCGAAGACGGCGTCACCTACGTCGTTGGCAATTGGCCTGAGGATGCGCCGAGCGTGGCGGTGGTCGGCGACGCGATTTTCGCCGGGTCAATGGGCGGCGCCAAACAACTGGCGGAACTGGCGAAACAAAAAATCCGCGACCAGATTTTCTCGCTGCCGCCGGACACGCTGATTTGTCCGGGGCACGGGCCCGTGACGACGGTGGGGGAGGAAAAGGCGAACAACCCGTTCTTTGTGTAGAACAGGTTTCGTGCTCTTTCTCCTCCTCGCCTTGGCTGAAGCCTGGAATTGAAAAGCGAGAATGACGACGAGAACAATTTTGAAGCAAAAACCTGTTGACCCTCGATGGTCCGGTTGTTAGTTTGCGCGCGGATGAATTTACCGGCCAACGTCCCTCAGTTTGTCAGCGTAGTCGTGGTTGACTGACGCGGCCTGAGGCTTTGGTTCCATGCTCGCAGGTCGCCCGCAGTTCCCGATTGGGACGCGGGTTTTTGATTTTGTAGCCGCGCTCCCGGAGCGTCACCGCGACATGGACGGGAAGTTCGGCGGTCACAGACCGCCGCTCCAGATTTTATGCGGCACACAATATCCGTTCTGGTGGAAAACAAGTTCGGTGTCCTCACGCGCATCGCCGGATTGTTCAGCGGACGCGGTTACAACATCGACACGCTCAACGTCGCGCCGACGCAAGACCCCAGCGCGTCGCGCATGACCATCGTGACGCGCGGTGACGACGCGACGCTGGAACAAATCGTCAAGCAGCTCAACAAGCTGGTGGATGTGCTGAAGGTCATTGATTTCCGCGAGGGCGAATATGTGGACCGCGAGTTGATACTGGTCAAAGTTTCGGTGGACTCGAAATCGCGCGCTGAAGTCATGCAGATTACGGATATTTTCCGAGCCAAGATCGTGGATGTGCAACCCAAGAACGTGACCATCGAGATCACCGGGAGCGAAGACAAAGTGGAGAAGTTTATCGAGCTGATGAAGGCTTTCGGCATCCTTGATTTGACGCGCACCGGCAAGGTGGCCATGCCGCGCAAGTAATCAACCGTTACATGGTCGAATCGTTAAAAACCTCACAGCGGACCACCCGAAAATCATCAACCATCAACCATCAACCATCTACCAATTCATGCCTGCAAAAGTTTACACGGACAAAGACGCTGACTTATCGGTCCTGAAAAGCAAGACCCTCGCGGTGCTCGGCTTCGGTTCACAGGGCCACGCCCATGCCTTGAATCTCAAAGACAGCGGGATGAACGTCATCATCGGCCTTTACGACGGGAGCAAATCCATTCCGGTCGCGAAGGAAAAGGGATTTGAGGTGGTCACCACCGCCGAGGCGGTGCGTCGTGGCGATGTGATTTTCGTGGCGCTGCCGGACACGAAGCAGGCGGCGGCTTACAAGAAGGATATTGCGCCGAACCTGAGCGCAGGCAAAACGCTGCTGTTCTCTCACGGTTTTTCCATTCATTTCAAAACGGTTGTCCCGCCGAAAAACGTGGATGTCATTCTGGTGGCGCCGAAGGGGCCGGGACACATCGTTCGCCGCCAGTATCTCGAAGGCAAGGGCGTGCCTTTGCTGATCGCGGTTTATCAAAATCCGAGTCAGCAGGCAAAGAAGGTGGCGCTGGGCTGGGCGAAGGGCATCGGCGGCACTCGGGCGGGCGTGATTGAAACAACGTTCAAAGAAGAGACCGAAACCGACTTGTTCGGCGAACAGACGGTGCTGTGCGGTGGCGCGAGCGCGTTGATTCTGGCCGGGTACGAAACGCTGGTCGAAGCCGGGTACCAACCGGAGATGGCCTATTTCGAGTGCTTGCACGAGTTGAAACTGATTGTTGATTTGATGAATGAAGCGGGCATCAGCGGTATGCGTTTCTCGATTTCCGAAACGGCCAAGTGGGGCGACGTGACGGTCGGGCCGAAGATCGTTGACGCCAGCGTGAAGCAACGGATGAAGGGGGCGTTGAAGGATATTCAATCCGGCAGGTTCGCCAAAGGCTGGGTCAAGGAATACCAATCCGGCTACAAACGCTACAACGCGCTGCTGAAGAAGGGCGAAAGGCATTCCATTGAAAAGGTTGGGGCCCGGCTGCGATCCTTGATGCCCTGGATGAAGAAACATTCAGTCAAAGGCGTACAGGCGGCGTATTGATCAGACCATGAGGAACTGGAGGATTGGAGCGCTGGACTGATGAGGTCGTGCCGCGAGTGTTTCCGATGCTCCAACACTCCGCCACTCCGAAAATGTGGGTTGGACACCGCCGGGCTACAGGAACCCGTTTATTCCGCTCCTGGCCGTCAGACACTGCGACTAAAATTAGGGGTTGGTGTTTGATCAAAGCATGGAATATGTTAGACGCATGAACTGGGTCGAGAAACGTTTGCTTTTGGGGCTGGGCGGATTGTTGCTGGCAGTCGTGCTTCGGGCGGACGTGAAAGAGCGTGCGGATCACCCTTATCAGGTGATCATTGACCGAAATGCGTTTGGGTTGAAGACTCCCCCGCAGGTTGTCAATCCAACTCCCACTAATCCGGTCGTGCCGGTCAATGTGAAATTCTGTGGCGTTAGCGCCAATTCGACAGGCAAAAAGGCGTGGTTGATGATTCCCGCCCAACCTGGCAAAAACCCGAACCCGCAGTATCTCAATGGCCTCGCTGAACACGAAAAGCAGGGAGACATCGAGGTCCTCGAGATCAACTTAAAGGAGAGCAAGGTCAAAATTCTCAACGCGGGAGCACTCGTGGAACTGAACATCAAGGACAATGGCCTCCCGACGCCGCTGGCACAGCCGGTTCCGGGAGTTCCCCTGAATCCGCGCGGTGTGATTGGCGTGTTGCCAACACCCGGTTTGGTCCCCCCGCCCGGCACCTTACCGTCGGCCTTCAAGACTGCGGGCGCAATGCCGAACGGCGGTGCGGCGTCCGACGCGCTGGCGGCCGGATACGGTCCCCGAAGCATCCCGAGGCGGAACCTCCGGACGGAGCCAATCGAGCAGCCGGTTCAAGCAGCGCAAGCCCCGGTCGATCCGGCGGTTCAGCGCATCCTGATGGAAGCGCAGAAGCAACAGGCCGAAGCCGGAGGCAAACCATTTCCTCCGTTGCCGCCGTTGCCCGGTAACGCTGCGAGATAGAATGTCCTGCAAAAAAGAAGCACCGAGGCGCGCGGTGGAATGGATCCGGGCACAAGCCGCCGTCGGGAGCGGCGATGTCGGGCGGCTGGGTTTGATTTTTAGTGTTGCTGGGGCGGCAGGCCCGCCTTTTTCAAGCTCTGTTCCTCGGTTTCTTTGAATTCCTTGTCGGCTTCGAAGATGCCTGGCATCCTGGCTTTTTCCGCTTCGAGTTGAGCGCCCGAATCCATCGGATTTCTCAGGATGCTCACGTGCATCAGCAAGAGCAACTCCGAACGGGTTTTGTTGTTGTTCCTGGTGCGGAACAAAGCGCCGAGCAGGGGAATGTCCTTGAGGATCGGCACGCCGGATTTGCTGGTGAGCCGGTTGTCTTCGATGTAACCGCCAAGCATGATCGTTTCGTTGTCCCGAACCGAAAGAGTGGCGGTGGCGTGGCGGGTGGCAGTCTGAGGCACCGGATTGCCGTCAATGGTCACGGTCTTGTCGATGGAACTGATGTCCTGGTCAATGTCCATGACCACGAGGCCGTCCGGGGTGATGAACGGTGTCACGCTCAGGGTGACACCGACTTGCACTTGTTCAATCGTGGATGATTGAATTCCAGTGCCGATATATCCGTAGTTGTTGACACCGGTGACGAATGGGACGGTCGAGCCGCTAAAGAAAGCCGCCAGGGTCGCATGCGAGGTCTGGATGCGCGGTCGTTGCAGAATTCTGACCCGACCGGACGTGGCCAAGGCATTGAGGGAGACATCGAAGTTCTTGCCGAGCGCTCCAAAATAACTGAAACCGGGGGACAGTGAGCTGGCGATGCTCGCGATATTGGTGAGGAATCCGGGGCCGTTGTTAATTCCACCGGTCCCGATTGTATTCTTGCCAAAGCTGATCGGCTTCTGCAGCCAACTGACGCCAAGGTTGTTTTCGTCGTTCAAGGAGACCGACAACACGACGCCTTCAATAAGCACCTGAGCCAGCAACACGTCCACCTTTGAAACGATGTTGGTGAGCATTTTCATGTCCTCCTTGTTGGCGTAAACAATCAGGGAATTGGAGCGTTCATCGGGAACGATTCGCGCATCTGCCAGCAATTGGACCTCGGAAGCGCCGGCGGCCCGGTTCACAATCTGCCTCAAGCGATCCTGAAATGAGGTGCCCGCGGTGGCGCCAGGTTGCGCGCCGGTGGCCGTGAGAGGCTGATTGGCCTGCGGTTGACCATACGTTGTGCCGCCGCGGCTGCCGAAACCGCCGTACCGGCCGCTCGTGCCTAAGGCTCCTCCGGCGCCGGGGAGCTGCCCGGCGCGACGTTGCGGGGTGGTTGCGCTGGTGCGCGCGGCACCGGGATAAGCGCCGCCGCCTCCTCCCCCTGAGACCAGCGCGTTCATCGTCTCGTACAGGTCCGTCACCTTGCCATACCTGATAGGGATAACTTCCAGTTTGTAGTCAGACTCAGGTGTCACGTCGATTTGTTGGATCAACTCCAACATCCGCTTGATGTTCGATGCGTAGTCCCGGATCACAAGAATCTGGTTGGATTCAATGGGGACGATGCCGCCCTGAATTCTGGTAAAGGTTTGCAGGAGCGGCTGCAGTTCGGACGGTTTGGCGATCTTCAATTGCACGATGTGTGTGACGAACTGTTCCGCATCTGGGTACTCGCCGTCTTGGAGCTTGGAAATAGCGGCCCCGTGCAGGGGCGCCTCGGTTGCCAGAACGGCTTTCACGAATTTTTCCCCCTGCGGAAGCATGGCGATGCCGTTCAGTGAGAGCGCGCCGTCGAGCGCCTGGATGGCTTCCTTGCGCGTCAACGGGGAGGCGGTGATGATGGTGACGGGTGTGGCCGCCAGAGAAGCTGAGCGCAGCACCGTTCGTCCCGTGATTTCAGAGTATTCTTCAAAAATTTGATCCACGGGAGTGTTGTAGAACTTGAACGAAAATTCCGCGCTTTCAGCCTGCCCCGGACTTGCCAGATTGGACGGCGTCGGCAAAGGCGTGGGCGACGCCAAGGGATTGCCCGGCGCCGGAGGCGCGACCTGCGCGGCGACGTTGGCGGCCGGGTTCACGTTCGTCGCGGGCGCGGCTACGATGTTCGTGGCCGCGACCGGTACCTGCAGCGCCGGCAATACGGTGGCGTTGGTGTTCAAGCGCGGGGCACGATTGGTAATGCTTCGCAGCAAGGCCTTTCGTCGAGCATCCAGATTGGTGGCGGTGATGGCGACGTTGGTTGATGCCGCGTTGATGGCAGCGGTCGCGTTGTTCGTGGCCGCGTTGGGTGAGGGAGGCGGGGCCTGCGCCAGCGTTTGTGCGGCCAGGAGCGAAAAGAGCAGCAGAACATGAACTGTCTTCACGGGATTGGCTGAGTTGGGGTTATTTCGCTTCACGGTTTGGTTGAGCTTAAGGCCGCGGGCCTGGCGGCGGGCGGTTTGACCGTGGCCGGGGCGAGCGAGCTCTTCTTCTGAAAACTGGCAACGAGTTTCATAGATCCCATCAGCTTGAATCCGCCAGGGTCCGGATTGAGGTTCAGTTCCTTGACGCGGACCATCAAATCGCTGTTCCCGATGGCGACCAGAAAATCGACCAGCTCTCTGGCGCCAGTGGGGTTAACACCGAGATCGACGGTCTGTTCCTCGAAAAATTCGTTGGGCTTGGCGACACTGCTTCAGCAAACCGGTATTACCCTGGCTCTCGAGCTTCTCCAGTTTGGCTCGATACTCGTTGGTTTGCGCCAGGACGGTCCGGTAAGTGAGGAGCGTTTTTTTGGCCTTGTCCATCGCCGCTTTGGTCTGGCCCCATTCCTTGAAGTGCGGCCAGACGAGCCAGAATTGGAGCACCAGAAAAAGCACGGCCGCGGCCATGACCACCAGGCGCCGTTCCTGTGGCCTCAGATTCAATCTGTCGAGCAGTGTGGTCATTCGTTCTGGCCTGGTTGCAGCGTGCACTCGAAGCTCCAGGCCGCCGTGTTTCCGTTGACGGCGATGTTGTACGGATTGACCTGCGTGAACAACGTTGCGCCGTTCAGAGTCGCTTTGCTCATCGCCTCGTTGTATTCGCCTATCTTGGACTCGTCGTCCCTGGACGCGTTGCCACGCAGCGAGAGTCTGACCCCCTTGGAAAAGGAAAACGAGGTGAGTGTCACTTCCGGCGGCAGCAGTTCGGACGCAACCTTCCAGCAGTCGAGCGCGGCGAATTTAAGGTTGACCTGCTCCTGCAGGATGCGCACGCGTTCCTTCAATTGCAGCGCGTTGGTGTAAGCGGCGCTCAACCCGGTGACCTGGTCCTGCACTTTGCTCGCCTTAAATTTCAGGACGTACAGCGCGCCGAAGTAAATCAAAACAGCGGCCATGTAAACGAGCGTCAACGCGCCCAGGCCGCGCATCCAGAGTCGGTCAATGAACTGCTGCTGATAACGCGCCGAGAATTCCGGGGGCAACAAATTCGCCTTGCTCTCGGATCGAGCAGCGCGTTGTGCGGTCAACGCCGCCAGCGCTGGTGTTGCCAGGGGCGGAACCAGCTCAATCGGTTCGCTGGTCCACTGGCGCAGAGCCGACTCCCAACCGGCGGCACCGGCATGGTCCGCGACGAGATGCCAGCGTGGCGGCGACGCCAGCCAGCCTTCGATTTCTCCCGCCCACGCGATCTGATTGAGTTGAGCGGCCAGTGCCGCCGCGCCCGCTTCGCCGGCGGGAAGATTCAACAGGTTCACTTGCTGCAGCGTTCCGCCGCACCACCAGGCCGTCAGGTAAAGAGTTCTGGCTTCGGCGGGCTGGAGATAAATCCAGACGCCGTCGCCGTCAATCGGCGTCGTTAACAACTGGTGCAGAAACGGCAGTTCGAGCCGGTCGGCCAGGTAACCGGCGCTTTCCAGTTTGCCAAGGAAATCCTCCACGAGACTGCGTTCGGCAATGATCACAATCACTGTTCTCAGTTCGCCGGAGGACTGCGGGACCACCTCGAAGCTCCAGACGATCTGGTTGACCGGCAGCGGCGAAAGCTTTTCCAGTTGCAGTTCCACCATGGAACGCAATTCTTCCGGCTCGCATTTCGGCAGGTGAATTATGCGGAGGAAAACCTGTTCAGCCGGTAGCCAGGCGATGTTCAGTTTCTTCTGCCAAAGTGTGCGCCAGTCCTTCGTGATCAGCCTGGCAGGCAGGGGAGCGGATGAGACCAGCCGTTGTTCGGCGCTCAAAGCGACCTGACTGTTGCCGGTCGCGAATTGCCAGAGCCGGCGGGCGTCGGTGCCGGCCTGGAGAACGTTACAGGAATGCCAGCGGGTCGTCTTCACGTCAGACTTCCACCAGTCCTTTCATATGCTCCTCGGTTTGTGTGACGCGGAGCACTTCTTCGATGGTCGTCAGGCCGGCCCTCACCTTGTTCCAACCGTCGTGACGTAGCGTGCGCATTCCTTGCTCCATGGCCTTCTGCGCGATGGTCGAGGCCGGCGCACGATTCAAAATCAACGGGCGAACTGCCTCGTTCAACAGCAAAAGTTCGTAAATGCCCAAACGTCCCTGATACCCGAGCTGACGACACTCGTCGCAACCGGCGCCGCGCCAGAATTTCGCCGTGGCGATTTCGTCCTCTGGAAAACCGATCTTAATCAGGTAATCTCGCTCGACTTTCTGTTCGGTCTTGCAATGCGGACAAATCGTGCGCACCAGGCGTTGCGCCAACACGGCTTCAACCGACGACGCAACGAGGAACGGCTCGATGCCCATGTCAATCAAACGGGTGAAAGCGCTCGGCGCGTCGTTCGTGTGGAGGGTGCTGAACACCAGGTGACCGGTCAGCGCGGCGCGAATCGCAATCTCGGCGGTCTCCAGATCACGAATTTCGCCGACCATGATGACATTGGGGTCCTGGCGCAAAATGTGACGCAGACCGACGGCGAACGTCAGGCCAATGTCCGAGCGCACCGCGATCTGATTGATGCCCTTCAGTTCATACTCGACCGGTTCCTCGATCGTGATGATGCGCTTGTGCACCGAGTTAATGGTGCTGAGGCAGGCGTATAGCGTCGTGGATTTGCCTGCGCCGGTCGGGCCGGTGACCAGCATGATGCCATGCGGTTTGACAATGAGTTCGCGCAACGCCGCCTCGTCCGCCGGCGCGAATCCGAGCTTGTCCAGCGTCAGAAAAATCTTGCCGCGCGTCAGCAAGCGGAGCGACACGCTCTCCCCGTAAACCGTCGGCACCGTCGATACGCGGATGTCAATTTCCTCGCCTTTGATGCGGACATTGATGCGGCCGTCCTGCGGCAGGCGCTTTTCGGCGATGTTCATTCCCGACATGACTTTGATGCGGGAAATAATCGCCGCTTGAAAGCGCTTCAGCTGCGGCGGCATCGGCGTCTGGTGCAAAATGCCGTCAATGCGGTAACGAATGCGCAACTCGTCTTCGGCCGGCTCGAAGTGGATGTCGGTCGAGCGGTCCTTGTAGGCTTCCCAGATGATCTGGTTGACGAACTTGATGACGCTGGCTTCCTGGTCGCCTTCGGTGATTTCCTTGTCCTCGGCGACGAGCAGTTCGATCGGCTCGTCTTCGGCCATTTCATCGAGTGTTTCGGCGCCGACACCGTAATATTTTTTCAGCGCCTTTTCGATCTCAGTACGCGGCGTGAGCGCGAACTGGACCGGACACTGGGCGTCGAATTGCACCGCGTTCTGCATCGCGGCGTCGAACGGGTTGCTGACGGCCACCTGGAGCGTGCCATTTTCAAATTGGGTCGGGAGGACGAAGTATTGAAACGCCACTTTCGTGGAGATTTTCTGGCGTGTCTCGGGAGGGACCGCTAGTTTGGGAAGTTCCAAATAAGGCCAGCCGAGCGTCTGGCCCAGCTGCTGAAGGAACTGCTCCTCAGATAAGCCGCGTTCGCGGCTGAAGAAGGCCAGCAGGGGCTCTTGCGACCCGCTTTCTGCGGCGACGTGCCACGCCTTGAGCCATTGACTGAACTCGTCGGGCGAGGCCAGAGCAGCCTGGGCGAAAACATTTTTAATGGACGTAAACGGCATCCGTAGTTCACTCTAACAACAGCCTGTTATACAAGCGAAACTAAAGAAAGTTGCTGTCAGGGTCAAAGGATTTAGACGCGACGAGCGGTGGTTCGTTTCCTGCGCGCGGACGAATTCCACTCGCTCCCTCTTCCCATCACGCTGGCCTTTGGCAAAAGGTATAACGACCCGTTAGCAGGTCGCATTTTCAATCCGAGCCGCCCATTTTCTGCTTCCGCACCGGAGGCGAATCCGTTTCATTCTCAGCGAGCATGAAACCATTCGCCACGATCACGGTCATCGGGAAGGATAAAACCGGAGTGGTTGCCCGCGTCACCAGTTACCTCTTCGAGCGAAAAGCCAACATTGAAGCGTTGGAAGAACAGGTGACGCGCGGCCAGTTCAGCATGACCATCCAGGTCTCGTGGAGGCCCCATCAACTGAACGCCGACGCCGTGCGCGCCGGGCTTGACCAGATCGCCAAAGCGCTCGGCATGGAAATCAAAATTCGCTTCACCGAGCCGCACCGCCGACAACGCATGGCTATCCTGGTGACACGCGAATCGCATTGTCTGGAGGGACTGTTGGCGGCCGTGACATCAGGCCGGCTCAAAATCGAGCCGCCGATCATTCTGTCCAATCGTCGCGATCTTGAGCCGATTGCGCGAACCGGCGGCGTGCCGTTTCTTTTCGTTCCCTGGGAGGACCGCGCGAAAGCGGAGGAACGCGCGCTCAAGCTGCTGGACGACCGCGCAATTGACTTTATTGTCCTGGCGAGGTTCATGAAAATTCTCTCGCCGAACTTTGTCTGGCGCTACAAAAATAAAATCATCAACATACACCCATCGTTGCTGCCCAGTTTTCCGGGACCGCAGGCCTACCGTCAGGCTTACGAGCAAGGCGTCAAAATCATCGGCGTCACTTCGCATTTCGTGACGATGCGCCTGGACGAAGGTCCGATCATTGCCCAGGGAAGCTTTAGCGTCCGGCCGGGCTGGACGTTGAAGGACATCATCGCCGCAGGACAGAGACTTGAAGCCCGCGTGCTGATCAAGGCGGTGAAGCTTTACCTGACCGAGCGGCTCGACGTGTATTGGGGAATCGTAAAGCAAGTGTAGCCTTCGGCTCAGGCGAACGGCTTTTTCCAAATCGGCACGACGCGTTTCAGTTCGTCGATCAGCCATTGGCAGGCGGCGAAAGCCTCCCCGCGATGCGGGGCGACCACTTCTACCCAAAGCGACGGTTCGTTCACCTGCACCACGCCGATGCGATGCACCAGCCGCACCGAATCAATCGGCCAACGCTTTTCCATCGCGTCGGACAACAGCGTGAATTGATGCCCGGCCATGCGCGCCGAGGAAGTGGACGACGGCGCCCATGTCGTCGGAGATTTTACGCTTTGACAGGAGCGCGGCTTCGTCGATCGGCGCGGTTGTGATGATCAGTTGGCGTTTCATTCCGCGTTCCGAGTTCCGCGTTTCGATCAGCCGCCTTGCACCGGCGGGAAGAGCGATACCTCATCGCCTTCTTTCAGCACGTAGCCGCGCCCTTGATAATCCACGCCGACCGCAACGAGCGTCGAGTTCTGCATCGCGCCCAGTTCAGGAAAGCGTGCCATTAATTGCTTCAGCAAATCAGCGATCGTGCTGCCCGGCGGCAACGTTTCGGTCGTTTCCGCGGAACCGGTCAGGTCTTTGAAATACGAATAAAAACGGACGGCAATTTTCATATCAGCCGATTCGATAATACTGCGGGCGCAACACGCCGACAAATGGCAGGTTCCGATGGCGCTCGGCGAAATCAAGCCCGTAGCCGACCACGAACAGGTCCGGAATGCTGAAACCGACGTAGTCCGCGCGGACCCTTTCCACGCGCCGGGCTTTCTTTTCCAGCAACACGCAGACTTTGACTCGGCGGGGCTTTAGCTCGCGCAGCTTGGCTAGCACGCGTTTGAGCGTTGTGCCGGTGTCGAGGATGTCGTCCACCAGCAGCACATCGCGCCCGCGCACGTTCAGGCGGAGTTCTTTGGTGAAAATCAACTCACGCGATTCGGCGCCTTCGCGATAGCTGGACACGCCGATGAAATCCAGGCGCATGGGCAGCGACAGATGTCGGAGCAGGTCCGCCAGAAACATCACCGTGCCGTTGAGCAGTGAAACGACCACCAGATCCCGCCCGGTGAAATCGTGTTCGATTTTTCGGGCCAGTTCGCGCACGCGACCTTTCAACTGCGACTCGGTAATGAGCGCGCGCGCGATTTCCTCCGGCCAGTTGGTCGGCTTCCTCATTTCAGTTTTCGTTGAGGACCTTCTGCTTCCGGAACAGTTCGCGCACTTGGTCAGATTTTTCCATGTGCCAACGATTTCGAGAGTTGGACGCGGAAGCAAGCCGGAAAGTCGGAGCGCAGTCCGCTCTCGGTTGTTGGTTGAGTTAAAGCAGGCAACCGCGGGTAACCGACCGGCGCCCGCGGTCACTCAACCAACTTTGAACTTTGAACTTTAAACTTTGAACTCTATAACAACGCCATGTTACCGATTCTGCTGGAGCGCGGCGGGCTGATGACGTGGCTGTTGCTGATCATGAGCGCGGTGGTCATGGTAGTATTCGTCGAGCGCCTGCTGCATTATCACCGCGCGCAAATCAATTCCGCCGAGTTCCTCAACGGCGTGCGCAATGTGCTCAAGCGGGATAACGTCGTGGAGGCGCTTTCGATTTGCGACGCGACTCCGGGACCGGTGGCTCGACTCGTGAAGACCGCCATCCTGAACCGCGACCGGGGCAGGGAAGGAATTCGTGATTCGCTGGAGGAGGCCGGCCTTCTCGAAGTGCCGCGGCTGGAGGACAAGTTGAATCTGTTGGCCACCATCGCGCAGATTGCGCCGCTGATGGGGTTGCTCGGCACGGTGATGGGTTTTCTGAAAATCTTCCTTAAGCTGCAGCAGCAGGGGCCGTTCGCCACGCCTAATCTGCTCGCCGGGGGCATCTGGGAATCGCTGATTTGCATGGCGGCGGGCCTGGCCGTGGCGATTCCCACTTACGCCGGCTACAATTATCTTGTCAATCGCGTCAACAGCATCGTGCTTGACATGGAGAAGGCCTCGACCGAAATCCTGCACATTATCGGGGACACGACGCATCAAAACAGCCAATGAAATTTCCGCGCCATGCCAGGATTTTTTGTGGACAGCTCGACGCCTCGCCCTTTGTCGGCGTCTTGTTTCTGGTCGCGATCTTTCTGTTGCTGAATTCGTCGCTGGTCTTCTTGCCGGGCGTGCCCATCGACTTGCCGGAAGCGGCCGATTTGTCCGGTGTCACCGGCCGGCCGATCGCGGTGGCGGTGGATCGCAACGGCCGGTTTTACTTCCGCAATCAGGTCATCAATCGCAACGACCTGCAGTTCGAACTGCACAAAGCCGTCCGCGAAAGCAAAGAACCGCCGCCCTTGGTGCTGATGGCCGACAAAAGCGTGCCGTGTGACACGATCATGAATCTTCTCGCAGGACTGGCGCGCGAAGCGGGAGTGAGGAAGGCCTGGCTGGTTGCCCGTCCCTTGATGGCACCGACGCGGACGAATGCGGCCCGATGAATGCCCCCGCGTCAGTTCCGCTGCCCTGGTCGCGCGGCCGCTGGTCGGGCGCGGTCTTGCTCCTGACGATCGCGCAAGTGGGATTGATTTTCTGGCTTTCCGAGCGCAAACCGATCGTCCCGCGCCGGACTGATTCAACCACCACGGTTCATCTCCTCGCCGAAGCGCCACCCGGCAGCGCCATCGCCGAATTGCTGAACATCGACGACCCGACGCTCGTGGCGCTGCCCGACCTGCGCGGCTTTTCCGGCCCGGCCTGGATGACAGCGCCGCCGCTGCAACACCAATCGCGAGACTGGACTGAGCCGGCGCGCTCGCTGGCTCTGCCGGTGGCCGAACTGGGCGCAACCTTCGCGCAATTCGTTCGCACCAACGTCGTCGGTCCCGGTTTGCTCGCAGATAAACCGGCGCCGCGGCTGAGCGAAGTGGGATTTTCGCCAGTGCCCATGCCGGCAACATCAACGTTCCGGATCGAGGGCGATCTGGCCAAACGCGAATTGCTCACGCCGCTGGAAGTCTTGTCGATTCCTCACACGAACATCCTGACCAACACGGTGGTGCAGGTTTGCGTTGACCGGCTGGGTTTTGTGTTTTCGCCGGTCCAGCTTTCGGGCAGCGGTTCCGAAACGGCGGATCAGCGCGCGCTCGACCTGGCAAAATCGATGCGCTTCAAACCCGTCGCGGGTACCGACCGGGCTTTGCCGCGTAATGCGTTGGAGTTGACGTGGGGCACAATCATTTTCCGATGGGTCACGCTCGAAATGCCCGCGAGCAACAGCCCGGCCGCCAGACCTCCGCCATGACCCCTGACAAATTGTTTTTCCTCTACGTGTTCATCCTCCTTGCGGCGCTGGGTGGCGTGGCTGTTTACTACGAGCTTCGCCGCAAACGGTTCGAACCAACCCCCAGTGAGGACAACATTTTCCGCTGCGAGAAATGCGCGTTCGTTTACACCGACGACGCGGATGTGGATCGCTCGCGCTGTCCGCAATGCGGAACCATAAACAAGGTATTCAAGTTCTGAACAAGTTCTGAAGGAGTGAGGGAGTCGTGGAGCAACGGAATTTCACAAACCGAGCAATACTCCATTCCTCCACTGACGGCACGCTCCACTGTGTTCAGCTTCCCGTCTTGACTTCGACCACGTCGTGCGGCGCGGCCTCGCGCATGCCGGCGGGGCTGACGCGAATGTAACGGGCCTTCTGGCGGAGTTGGGCCAGATTTGCCGCGCCGAGGTAACCCATGCCGGACTGGATGCCCCCGATCAATTGGGTCAGGACCAGATCAAGCGACGGGGATACTTCCTTGAGCGCTTCGACGCCTTCGGGCGCAAGCTTCTGCGTGTTGTCGGTCAAGTGACCGTAACGCGCCGCCGAACCGGCCTTCATGGCAGCAACGCTCCCCATGCCGCGATATTGTTTGTACAATTTGCCGCCGATTTCCATCATCTGTCCGGGCGCTTCAGGACAACCCGCGAACAAGCCGCCGCAAATGACCGCGTGCGCCAGCGTGAGTGCCTTGACGATGTCGCCGGACTTGGTGATGCCGCCGTCGGCGATGATCGTCACTCCTTTCTGTTCCGCCGCGCGCGAACAGACGTGAAGCGCGGTGAGTTGTGGAATACCGACCCCGGCGACGATGCGTGTGGTGCAGATGGAACCCGGCCCCTGGCCAACCTTGATGGCGTTGGCGCCACAGTCAGCCAGATATTCAACGCCCGCTGCACTGGTCACGTTGCCGGCGATGAGGGGCAGACGTGGAAGCGCGTCGCGCAGCATTTTGACGGTTTCGCCCACGCCCTTGCTGTATCCGTGGGCGGTGGAGACGGCGACAACGTCCACACCGCGTTCCGCCAGAGCTTGTACGTGTGTCAGGATACGCTCACGATCGAGGTCGCCGAACGCGTTGCGCGTGGCCGACACGGCGGCGCCGCAGAGGAGTCGGAAACGCGAGTCACGCGCTGGTTTAAACTGCGCGCTGCGTTCCTGCGTGATGCGCTCCACGTCGCTCATCGTGAACAGGCCACGCAAACGATCTTCTTCATCCACCACGAGCAATTTGTGGATGCCAGGGTGGTCGGTGAAGAATTTGTCGGCGCGAGCGACCGGGTTAGTGCCCAGTTCCTGTTGTTTGATGGCGTGAACCTGGTTCCGCGGCGTGAGCGCCTCGGCCACTTTGCGCTTCGAGTAACGCGGCTTCACGACGTGGCCCGAAAGCAGACCGACCAATCTACCGTCGGCGTCCACGACCGGAAACGTGCCGAAAGCGAATTTCCGTTTTTCAATCATTTCCAGCACTTCGCCGATGAGTTGCTCAGGCGCGACTTTGATCGGGTCCTGGATCAATCCGTGAACATGATTCTTCACCCGGCTCAACTCGGAGAGCTGCTGTTTCTCCGGCATGTTGTAGTGGATGAGGCCCAACCCGCCGTTGAGCGCCATCGCGATGGCCATGCGCGACTCCGTCACCGTGTCCATGTCCGCCGAAATGACCGGAATGTTGAGGTTCAGGCCTTCCGCGAGCTGGACATCAAGCTGGGTGTCGCGCGGGAGAATTTCGGAATAAAGCGTGGCCAATGTGATGTCATCGTAAGTGAGGGCCAAGCTGCGATGCCCGGTGAAAAAGGCGTCGGCCGGCTGGTAGAACTCGGCGTCGATAGGGTTGGACTCTTGCTTGACTGCCATGTCGGATAATGTCGGCCCTGGCTTTCTGTGGCAAGGGAGAATTGAAATCCTCCATTGCGCCATCCCGCCGAGGTGTTCCCCTTTGGGTGCGAGGAAACGGCCGAAGGCCTGAATATCGACGGAGTCGCGAAGGCCATGTTACTGCTTCTGCGCAAGCCTGACGGACTTCGAAAGCCGCCTTTCCGGCAGCGAACAGCCTTTTGAAACCGAACGGGGGACGAAGCGATTTCGTTAGAGTCGCGCCATTTTATCCAATAACGCTGTCGTTGATTTACCGGGCACGAAGCCGATGGTAATGATTTTGCCGCCGCAACTGGCAACGATGTCGCGTTCTTCCTTTGGTAGTTGTTCGACGCTGAAATCGCCGCCCTTGACGTAGATGTCCGGCTGCGCCAGCGAGAGAAAGCGCGTCGCGCGCATTTCAGGGAAGACGCAAACCGCATCGACTGCCTGGAGCGCGGCGAGCACCGCGGCCCGGTCGGCTTCGGAGTTTACGGGACGCCCTTCGCCTTTAAGTTGTCGGACCGAGACGTCGCTGTTCAGGCCCACCAACAAGGCGTCGGCCTGTTGCCGCGCCGCTTCGAGGTACGTCACGTGACCGACGTGCAGGATGTCGAAACAGCCGTTGGTTACAATCAGCTTCTTTCCTTGCGCACGCAGTGCGCTTCGCCAGACAGGGAGGGCGTCCAGCGAGAGAATTTTGTCCCGAAAACTCATGCGCCAAATAGTGGGCGAGGTTTTCCCGACTTGGCAACGAACAAATGGCGCTAAAACGTGATGCGTGAAACGTGAACCGTGGCGCGCGACGCCGGAGCGTTTTCGCGCATCACGCATCACACCTCACCATTCACAGTTTACAGACTGGGCTTGTCTTTTGACGTTCCTCGCCTAAACTGACGGTATGAAAAAAGATGTTGTGCCTGTCGAGATCCGGGGGATCCTGCCCGCCAACAGCGGTTGCGCGATTTTTGTCGGTAATGACGAGAAGGTGTTCGTCATCCAGGTCGAGCACAACATGGGGGCCGTCATCGGAATGTTCCTGCGCGATACGCCCAAAGAACGGCCGTTGACGCACGACCTGATCGCCAGCATTTTCGGCGGGTTCAACATCACCGCCGAACGCGTCGTCATCACCGAGTTGAAGAATTCCACATACTTTGCCCGGCTCATTCTGCAGCAACAAAACGAGTTGGGCCGCAAAATAGTCGAAATCGACGCGCGCCCCAGCGATTGCATCGCGCTGGCGACGGCTTTGAAGAAGCCCATCTACGTTTCCAGCTCTCTGTTCGAGCAGGTGGAAGACATGTCCGAAGTGCTCGAACGCATCAACGAAAACGGCGGCGAAGCCGAAGCCTGATGCCAAAGCCGGCCGCCAGGTCGTTATCCCCCGTCGCGCTCGTCTGGGGTGAGGACGAATTCACCGTCAAGCAGCGCGCCAAAGAAATCTATCAGCAGTGGTGCGCTGAGCTGGGCGGCACGGATCACGAAATCATCGACGCCGCGGTGAACAACAGCGGCGAAGCGCTGAAGGCGCTCCGCAAAATTCGCGAAGCGCTGCAAACTCTCCCGTTCTTTGGCGGCGGCAAAGTCGTCTGGTTCCAAAATTGCAATTTTCTCGGCGACGAACGCGCCGCGAGCGCGCAGGCTGTCGCCGAATCACTGGCTGATTTGGCGCAGGAATTGAAGGAGTTTTCTTGGGAAGATGTGCGTCTTCTCGTCAGCGCCGGCAAGGTGGACAAGCGAAAGACGCTTTACAAGACACTCGAAAAAATCGGCGCGGTCGAAAACCATGCGGGCCTTTCGATTGACGACCGCGATTGGGTCAGCCAGGCGGAGGCTGCCGCCCTTCGTCAACTCCACTCGCTCGGCAAGAAAATTTCCGGCGAGGCGTTGTCCGAACTCGTCACGAGCATCGGCCCGAACGCCCGGCAATTGAACAACGAAGTCGAAAAGCTCGCGCTGTATGTCGGCGACCGCGCCGAGATCGAGGTCAGCGACGTGACGGCCGCGGTCACGCGCAACAAGCAGGCGCGCGCTTTCGCGCTGGGCGACGCCTTGGGCGATCGTG
>QHOP01000390.1 GCA_003219345.1 Verrucomicrobiota bacterium | reverse complement strand
TATCCTCTAACTAAGAGCTGATCAGAGCGACTTTGAGTGCGTGGGTGGCCGAAGTTTCAAGAAGCGGTCGCCTCGATTGCCTTGATCTCGTTCCTGATTTTTGCCGCCACCCGATGTTTGACCAAATAGACTCTAGCGGCGCTGATACCCATGATTTCGGCCACCTGCGACACCGGAAGCTGGCGCAAGGCGTAAAGGTCGAAGATCTGATAGTGCTCCGGTTTGAGGAGCGGCTTCAGCCGTTGCAGCGCTGCGGTCAGTAGACTCTTTTCCCATTCGTCATCCCATACTGCCTCCAACTTGAGCGATGACTCGTCAGGAATTCTGTCCAACGCCGACGTGGCGGTGCCATTACTATCCGCTGCTGGCGCGCTTTGCGGCAGCCGCTTGCGCAACGTGTCGATGATCCGCCAGCGCGTGAGCCGCAACATCCAGGTTTTGAACGAACAGACTTTGGGATCGTAGATGAAGCCGGGCAGTTTGTTCGCCATCGCCATGACCGTTTCCTGCACGATGTCCTGCGCTTCGGCGTCAGTTAGCCCGGCCTTTTTCGCCACGCGATAGATGAGCAGCCAGTAGGTATCGAAAAACTCCTGCCAACTCGCCTGATCTTCGCGGTCCTTCAAGCGGTCGAGCAGACTCGCGCGGGTAGCGATGGAATCGTCGTTGGTCATCTTCACAATCGCGGCTAAGGAGATAAGCGACAGCAAGTCGGGATTCTTTCACAAAATCGGTGCCGGTCAATCGCGGGCAGTCCTGCTGTAACCGTAACATTCAGGTTGCGGCTATTCTTCCGCGGCCCACCTTGGAGAACAATCTTCAGGTTGCGAGGATTCCTCTGCGGCTCAACTCAAAGCGCAAACCAAAGTTTGCGGCTAGCGAAAATTTCCGAGCCGACCCAACCCGACACGCAACAAACGCTGCAAATCATGTGTTGGTGGCGCTTCGGAAGAAAAAATGACGTGCCCTTGAAAGATTCCGACTTCACCTCCGTTTGTAGGATTGCAGGCAACACCGAACATAACCAAATGGCCATGAAAACCACATACATGCTCCGGGCTCCAGTTCTACTCGCCTTGCTCACTAGCGGCATCGGTGTCGCGCAGCCGCACCTGGTTCTGACTTATTCGGGCTATCTCGGAGGAACGAACTCGGAGCAGGCTTTCTGTGTGTGTTGATGCCTACGGCAACGCTTACATTACTGGAGAAACCGCCTCGATTGATTTCCCAAAAACGAATTCGCCGACTGCAGGATTCGGTGGAGGCACCGACGTCTTCGTAACCAAGTTAAATCCTCTTGGCGCGATCGTTTATTCTACCTACTTTGGCGGTAGCGGCAATGATACCGGTCGCCGCATCGCAGTTGACAGGGACGGCAACGCCTATATCACGGGGTACACCGCCTCAACGAATTTTCCGACTGTGCAAGCGTTTCAGACCAATTACGGCGGTGGCAAATATGATTGCTTCCTGGCGAAGTTGGACCCCTCTGGATCCTCGCTCATCTATTCGACTTATCTTGGTGGTAGCGGAAGCGAAGCGGCTGGAGGCATCGCGATCGATCCCACTGGCAATGCCTTTATCACCGGCTGGACCGACTCGAAAAATTTCCCCATCGCCAATGCGTTGCAGCCGAAACCCGGTGGAGGGAAAGACGCTTTCGTAGCCAAGGTGGGATCCAACGGATCCAATCTGATCTACTCGACTTACCTCGGCGGCGTAGGTGATGACGACGCTTTTTTCCTGACTCCCGCTCTGGGTGGCATCGTCGTGGACCAGGTCGGAAACGCATACATTACGGGAAATACCTACTCCACAACTTTTCCTACCACCACCAACACATTCCAACCCAGGTTGAGAGGCGATCGAGATTGCTTTGTAAGCAAGATAAATCCTGATGGCTCCGCGCTTGTCTATTCGACTTACCTTGGTGGTTTTGACACAGATGGTGCCAGAGATATCGCGGTGGATTCAGATGGAAATGCCTATGTTACCGGGGAAACATACTCGACCGATTTTCCAGTTGCGCACGCATTTCAAGCAAGGCTGAAGGGTACAACTTACAACGCATTTGTCACAAAATTGAATCCCGCTGGCTCCTTGTTGGTGTATTCAACGTACCTCGGCGGCCAGGAGGGCGACGCTGGCGGTGGCTTTGGCATCACCGTAGATTCGCTCGGCAACGCTTTCGTCACCGGTGTCACTGCGGCCCGGAATTTTCCAACGCAAAACGCGTGGCAAACGACCTATCGTGGCGGAACACATGATTGCTTTGTAACCGCGTTCAACTCAACTGGGTCGGCCTTGATTTACTCCACCTACCTCGGTGGGAATGGCGACGAATGGCCTTGGGGCATTGCGCTTGGTCCTGCAGGGGATACCTTCGTTGTCGGATACACTCGATCTACCAACTTCCCTACAGTCGGTCCGCTACATGCGGAAAGAGGGGGCAGCCAGGACGGATTCATCGCAAAAATCGTTCTCCGACCGACCATTACTCCAACCACGCTGTCGAACACCGGGTTTGAACTTGGCATCGTCGGCCAGGTCGGCCAAACGGTGATTCTTCAGGGCTCAATGAATCTGAGCGACTGGATTCCATTGGCAACACTGACAAACATTTCGGGCACGATTTCATTTCGCGATGTCAAGAGCATCGATTTTCCTCAGCGTTTCTACCGCACGCTCTTGTCAGCGCCGTAGAGTCAGCGAAAGTCCGATTATGAGATGGTCCGAACGATTACGCTCCTCGAAGGTCACCAGTCTTGTCACCGGTCAATCGCCACTTGGTCCTTCGCGTGCCTTCACTTTGATCGAGCTGCTGGTTGTCATTGCCATCATTGCGCTTCTCGCTGGTTTGCTGCTGCCCGCATTGAGCCGGGCAAAGGAAACAACGCAAATCACCAAGTGTGTGAGTAATCTGCGCCAGATCGGTTTGGGTACTAAGATGTATGCGGATGACAATTTCGAAACACTACCGCCACGGGACAACGAGCAATTCCTGCCGGCATCACAACAAACCGGCAATCCACAGTTGTATGCCGTGGCTCTCGGCGGTAAGGATTCAATGCCAGGCGTCAACTTTACGGCCAAGGCGACCAAGCGGCCGCTCTATCGCTACGTTCCGGCTTTTGAGGCATTTCGTTGTCCCGCCGATAAAGGGCAGAATTTTCTTGGCTACGGCAGTGGGCCATTGAAACCGACTAGCTATGAATCAATCGGCTGTAGTTACCGATTTAACGCATACCTTTGGGGAAATGTTACACGTCAGGCTGCGGCCGATCCTGTGTACAATTTGGCAGGCAAGAAAGAAAGCTGGGCACCGAGTCCGTCGCTCTTCATCATGGTGCATGAACCACCCGCTTTCGTTTATTGGGACAGCGGCAACCAATTTTTCTTCCACTGGCACTACGCTCGCGGAGCGACCACGCTGACATCCTTAAATCAGCTCAAAAAGGACAATCAAAAATTCGTTTCGCCGATTCTCTTTGTAGATGGCCATGTCGCGAAGCATGACTTCACCAAGTCGATCAAAGACGACGCAATGTATCCAATCGAACCAACCGCAAACTGGATTTGGTACAAACCAAAAAACTGAATGCAAATGCACAGGGAGAAAGAGTAATTGCTCGTGGGCTCTGGTTCTGCCTCGCCTGATTACTTTGCGCCTTTCATTGACTATCACTTCGACCGCGGCTCCGCGATTCTCCCATCGGCTAATCGATGCAGCCATTCTCTTTCGAGTTCCGCCAGTCCAATTCTGGTGATCAGCGCTTTGAAGCGGTCTTTATCGCGCCAAGTGTCCCAGCAATCGTCGAAGATGAGGTAAATCAACTCATCGTGTCGGTCGTAGGCTTTTTCAAGATACTTGAACGATTCTTCTGTATCACTCATGCGTGCGTAGATTTTCGCGAATTCATACGGTTCATCGTTCGGATCCATCGTCGCCTTCGCCTGCTCCAGCCGCTCGAGCCAGTAACCGCGCTCACCGTGTTCTCGGAAAGCTTGACGCAGTTCATCGCACATTCGTTTGATCTTAAGCGGATCGTCGCCGTGCTTGATTTGGCAGGCCTCCCACTCGTCAACGGCTCTCGGATAGTCTTTCAGGGCGATGGAAGCCAGCGACGCATAAAAGTGCCCAAATTCGTAACTCGGGTCGATCCGATACGACTCCTGGTAGTACGCGAGCGCGTTCGTGAAGTCCCGATCCACGAAGTAAGGGTGCCCCATCATTTTCAGAACATGCGCGCTTGTGGGATCTACTTGCCGGGCGCGCTCCAACACGGTGAGTGACTCGCGCGTGCGGCCCGCGTGAGCGAGGTACCAGCCGTAGTAAATACGCGCTGGCGTGCAGTCTGGATTGAGGCGGAGAGCTTCACGGTACTCGCGGTCTGCGTCCACCCAGTTCCACTCCCAGAACCTAATGAAACCCAGCACGAGGTGCGTCTCTGCCAGCCCATTATCCAACTCGACCATCTTCGCAGCGAGTCCCCGAAACTCAGCCGGCGCCTTCGTATGAGTCAGATCCCAGGTATCGGAAAATTGGACCCTGAACAGCCCCCAGTACGCCAGCGTGAACTTAGGATCGAGCCGGATGGCTTCGCGGAATTCGTTCTCGGCAGACACGGTGCCTTCTCTTTGGGGTACATCTCTAGCGGACCAACCCAACTTGTAGTGATTCCACGCCTCTAGGTTCCGAGTGCCGCGCATCGTCGTAGGCGGATAACCGCCCACATTCCTGCCGGTCGTCAGAGGATCCAGCGGCTGCGGAGCCTTTTGCCTCGTAAAGATAATCGCCGCGACCAAGACTCCTATCAGCGACGTGGCCAGCGCCGCCTTCTTCAACCGCGCCCAGACCGCCTCGACGCCACGGTGGCGCTTTACCGACCTGCCTTCTTGCAACAGTTCCAAATCTGCGCGCATCTCCGCAGCCAATTGGTAACGATCACTCGGATCAACCTGGCACGCTTTGACAATCACTGCGTTGAGTTCGCTGAGGTGCTGGCGATCCGCAACGGTCGCGATGTCGTCCGGTAACGCGGGAAATTCACGCCGACTCAAGCCCGTGCTGATTTCGTAGAGCACTTTGCCCAGACTATACAGATCCGCTTGCGCCGTGCCGGGTCCTTCGGGCGCAAGGTAACCTTCCGTGCCGACGAACGAGCGCGTGGCATCCACGCTGGTCACTAGGCCGATGTCGGCCAGCTTGGGAACGCCGTTCACGAAGATGATGTTCGATGGCTTCACGTCGCGGTGCACCAACCCGTTCTTGTGCAGGTGCGCCAGCGCGTTGGTTAGCGCGAGGCCGATCTGTACGCATTCCTCGAATGGGAGCCGGCCGCGCGCGTGGAGTTCATACTTGAGGGTTTTCGGAACGTAAGAAGCGGGGTCGATCACTTCAGTCCGGGAGGGCGAGACTCCAGACGAGCCCTGACTTTCCATTTCGACGACTCCCGGGGAGGCTCGCCCCACCCCATTGGGTCCAGGCTCCGCCTGGTCCGCCAATTCCATTACGTAGTAGAAATAACCGCCGGCATCGTTCCGACCAACGTGGAGGATGTGGACCTGGCTTTCAGAATGGGAGATCGGTTCGAATTTCTGGATGCCGTCGAACTCGCGCTCGAACGGACGGTCGTGATCGAATGCGGCTCGGTGCACCACTTTGACGGCGCGATAAAGACCGGTCGTGCTCCTTGCCAGCCAGACTTCGCCATAAGCGCCGCGGCCAATGAGCCGCAGGACTTCGTAGTCGGGAATGGTTGGTGCGCTGTTGTGCCGGTCGCTCACGCTGCTGGAATACAACTCTCCTGTGCCCAATGAAACAGATTTCGGCGTCAACGGACCTGACGCGCCTGGCCCCACAGCGGAGAGTATAGGCATAGACGGCAAAGAAACGCACGGCAAGTTTTGCATGGCCTTCAATCCGAAGAAGCCATAGCAGTAGCGAATCTTCACGGTTACGGGCAACGGGCCACGCACGAATATTCTTCAATCAGGTTGAAAGGTTCCGACTACGCCTCTGCAGGTATGATTGGGGCAAGGACCATCAATAAAGGATCGGGTTATCAGCTGACGCACCTTGGTCCAGAACATCTATCTTGTGCCAAGCCCGTGCGTGAACGGTTCAGAAGGAGAATCTAAACCGGAGGGTCAACGTCTGATTGACAGTGAAGGCAGTGGTTGACAAGGTTTACAAGGTTGACAATTCTGCCGATCCGTATCAGCATATCTGTGGTTATGCCAACGACACTCGAGAAGCGAGGCGGCAAAGTGAAGCTGCCGCCAAAAGAACAGGCCGTGGTGGATGAATTCACGGGCGTGATCCGCAAACACCGGGATCAAGATTCAATCACGCTCGCGCGATTGATGAACTTCGCATTTGACCTTTCCATCGGTGCGAGAGAATCGCGCCGGAACAAACTCGCGCTGGCGGTCGTCCGCGGCCTCGAAGCCCGGCAACATCTGGCGGAGGCCGAAGGCGGCAGTTTGTCTTCGGAGGAAGTGGCCCGGTTACTTCAGATCTCCAAGACAGCCGTGCTGAAGCGGCTGGAGACCGGCCGGCTGCTAGCGTGGCGGGAAGAACGGCTCCATGCGGCACGGTTTCCGCGCTGGCAATTTGATGAGCACGGCCGGGTGCTCGCGGGTCTGGAGGAAGTGCTCGAAATCCTTAACCGAGATGAGCGCCTGGATGCTTGGGGGAAGATTCTCTTCTTTTTGCAGACGAAGGCCAGTCTGGGTGAAAAACGACCCTTGGATTTGCTCCGCGAGGGTAATCTGAAGGACGTTTGCTTGGCTGCCCAGGCGTATGTCGAGTAAACCAACGCCGAAGCGCCCTCAACTGAGGCCTCGTGCGGACTTCGATCAACGTGAAATTCCCGTCACTCGGCAACCCGCGCGCAGTTGGTTTCGGGTGCATAAAGCGGGCTCGCCCGCTGTTCTGTTCGGAAACTTCTCGTACCATCGGTTTTCCCATCCCGACTGCCCACACCTGCTGCTTTACCTCGGGGCGACAATCCAGACGTGTCTGTGGGAGGTCTTCGGGGATGACATCTTTATGGGTAAGCGCATGATCCCCATAGGGAAGTGGCGTCGTAGCTTAGTCAGCCGAATCGCCGTGCCGGAACTGAAGGTGTGTGCGGTCAGCCTGGAGGCAACGAGGGACGCCATGGGTGTGGACAAGGCGAGCCTTTTGGCAGCAGACTTGAGGATTCCCCAGGAATGGGGTTTGGCCGTGCAACGACACCCAGCAGGTTTTGAGGCGATCAAGTATGTGAGCCGG
>QHOP01000612.1 GCA_003219345.1 Verrucomicrobiota bacterium | reverse complement strand
CGTTTGGCAAGACGAACGCCGGCTTCGTCGGTCGTCAACGGACAGTGATAAAAGTCTGGCGGCTGCAGCCCGAGCGCGCGGTAAAGCAGAAGTTGACGGGCCGTGGACAGAAGCAGATCAGCGCCGCGGACGACTTCGGTGACCCGCATCGCGGCGTCGTCCGCGACCACGGCGAGTTGGTACGCCGCCACATCGTCGTGCCGCCAGACCACGAAATCGCCAAAATCTTTGCCGGCGACGAATTGTTGCGGTCCGAAATGGCCGTCCACGAATGAAACCGAGTCGCCGTCGGGGACGCGGAAACGCCAATTGAACGCGGAGTGCGGAACGCGGAAGGCGGAATTTGCCGTGGGCCTGCAGGTGCCGGGGTAAATCGGCTCGTCGTCGCCTTCGTGCGGCGCGCCGAGCGCGTTGAGGATGTCCTGGCGCGAACAGGTGCACGGATACACAAAGCCGCCGCTGCGCAGTTTCTCCAGCGCACCCCGGTAGAGATCGAATCGTTCGCTCTGATTGTAGGGGCCGAAGGGTCCGCCGCAGTCCGGCCCTTCCTGCCAGTCGAAGCCGAACCAACGCAAATCTTCGATCATCGCCTCGACAAACTCCTTCTTGCAGCGAGCGCGGTCGAGGTCTTCGTTGCGCAGGACGAGCGTGCCGCTAAATTCCTGCGCGCGTTGCTGCGCAATCCAGAAAGTGCGCGCATGGCCAAGGTGGAGGTAGCCGGTGGGGGAAGGGGCGAGGCGGCCACGGTAGATTCGATCTGCGGCGAGTTGTTTAATCACGGTTGTTCCTTACCGGAACGGCTCTCCAAAATAAACTGGTTCGTTTTTCCTTTTGGCGGACATTTATAGGTGAATGCCGATAGCGGATAATATCGAGCTGTTACGACAATATGCCGCGGGTGGTTCCGAAGAGGGGTTCGCCGCGTCGACTTCAACGCTCGTAAACGGAACATTGAAGCTTATGACACAAACAAAATTGAGAACGGCAGCGGTCGTGTGCACGAGCTTTTTGCTCAGCGCCGCCGCTGCCAGGGGCGTCGCTGCGCAAGCCACTGCAAGGGGCGCACAGATTCAACTGCCGCGAGAAGCGCGCCAGCAATGGGAGAAGCAAAAGGCGGCATTGCGAGCCGTTTACCTCGAATTCACTGAAACGAGCCGCGGGACACTGACAAACTGGGACTACGCTGTAGCGCCGGCGTATTCCGCCTATTTCGAAGGTAGCCATTTCTATCGGCGCGAACAAATAGCTCGCTACGAGGGCTACGATAATGAAGTTGCGTTCGATGGCCAAAATATCTGGCGGCGCGACAGAAACGGAGTCAAAAGGACCCCACTTGCGGACGCGCCTGATTTGATGCGCTTTAGATTTCTTGATTGGCCGTATTTGGACGCCGCCGGTATTTACGCGCCAGGATACATCTCCGACGTGGAGCGCCTTTCTGCTCTTGAGCCATTGGCACTGCATTATCTGGAAAACAGCGAGTCGACAAAAGTGGAAGCGGTTGGTGAAAACCTCCGGGTGACGTTTCAGGTCGCGGACGAGTTGGCCAACTGGCAGAAAATAGAAATCGAAAAGCAACGCAGTGA
Organism: Verrucomicrobiota bacterium; assembly: GCA_003219345.1. Taxonomy (GTDB): domain Bacteria; phylum Verrucomicrobiota; class Verrucomicrobiia; order Limisphaerales; family AV2; genus AV2. The sequence continues at coordinate 2,103 of QHOP01000612.1, read as the reverse complement.
TCCGCCAAGCGCCACTACTCCTAAGGGAGTTGCGGCGGAGATCGAGGACGTCAAAAAGCTAAAAGCTCCGAAGCCGACGCGCACGGTAGTGATTCTCCTAGATCCAAAACACGGGTATGGCGCTTCCGAACGCGAGGAGTGGAATGCCGCCGGACAACGGATCGGTCGCATTCAATCCGAAGACTGGAAATTCTTCGAAGGCGCAGGCATCTGGCTGCCCAACCGCTGTGTCGCTTTCTATTACGCGCGTCCAAAGCTTTTTTTACCCGAATTGTCCAAGGAGCCGGTCCATATCGTGACCCATGAGTTGAAGCGCGTCGAGTTTGGGGAGAAGAACATTCCATTCACCTTTGATAAGGCGAAGTCCGGCAATCACATCTTCGATCGGACGACATCCGAAACCCCGCTCGCCAGTGCGCTTCCACTCGCTGAGCTGGAGAAGGTTGATGTCGCCACGGTCGAGCGAATCAAGACTGAGGTCCTGCACAATTCACAGGTGATGGGCATCGTCAGTTGGCTCACCGATGTTTATGGCCCCCGTCTCACGGGCTCGCCGAATACGCAGTCGCGCCCCGCCGGTTCATAATTAACGCCGTACCGTCGGTCTGGTCGCCTGGCACCAAGGGACGTATCACCGGGCCAGCGATCAGGTTCGACGTCCACTCGTTCGCCGACATGCAGCGGTTCGCCGGCAAACTCAAGGATGCGTTCCTCCTTATTGACCCCGCCCGACCAACCCACGAGCACTTCGAGCCGCAGGCCACGCGCTTGAGCGACGCGCGACTCGCTGCCCTGGCTGCTGTGGAGCCTCCACGGCGCATGGCGTCCAACGAAGTCGTCGAGCTTCGCTACACCGACAAGGTTATGGAGGATCCCGCGGCGCGGCGCTGGCTGGTGAAGGAAGGAGTCGCTGCCGTTCTCTTTACCTCGTCTGGCGACGGTGGGACGATTTTCATCTGGGGCAACGGCGGCGCTGCTTCGGGCGAATTACCATCCATCAAGGTCAGCGCCGAGTCTTATGGCCGGATTGCCCGGATTCTGGAGAAGAACATTTCGGTGACGCTCGAACTCGAGATGCAGAACACGTTCTACGACAACCCGAACGTGTCTAACATCATCGCGGAGATTCCCGGCACTGACCCGAAGCTCAAGGACGAGGTCGTTATGATGGGCGCCCACTTCGACTCGTGGACCTATGGAACCGGTGCGACCGACAACGCCACCGGTTCGGCCATGCTGATGGAGGCCATGCGCATTCTCAAGGCGCTGAACCTCCAACCGCGCCGCACCATCCGCATCGCCCTCTGGACCGGGGAGGAACAGGGGGCGCTCGGTTCCGAAGCCTACGTGGCACAGCACTATCGGGACTGGAAGAGCGCCCCGTCCACCACGAAGCCGGAATACGACAGCTTCTCGGTTTATTTCAATCTGGACGGCGGTACCGGCAAGATTCGGGGAATTTTCGAACTGGGAAACACGGCCCCCAGTCAAATCTTCGACGCATGGATGGGACCGTTCAAGGAAATGGGGATGAAGACAGTCTCCCCTTGGGACATCGGTGGAGGTGATGACAATTCGTTCCGGCACGTGGGGCTTCCCAGCTTCGGGTTCATACAGGACCCGATTGAATACGAATCGCGCACGCATCACTCGAGCGCGGACGTGTACGAAAGGATTCAATCCGAGGACATGCAATTCAACACGGCCGTGCTGGCGAGTTTTGCCTGGCAGGCGGCCCAACGCGACGAGAAGTTCCCGAGGTAGCGCCTTGGCGGTGACGTGAGTCTCGAATTTCGTACCGCAGTCGCAGCAAGCGCGCTCCTGTGCGGTCCAGAAAGTCTGAGCGTGACCTAAGTGCAGGCAGCCGGTGGGGGAGGAGGCGAGGCGACCACGGTAACGCGGAACGCGGAGCGCGGAATGCGGAATTGCGAGCGGTTCAAAAGATTTCATTCGGATTCGCCTTCAACCATTCGCCTAAGCCGGGCAGGGGAAAGGAGAGCAGTTTCTGAAGCTTCGCGCAGTTCAGCGAAGTGTCACCCGGTCGCGGTGAGCCGACGTAGTCGTTGCGCGAGGATGGTTCGACCCGCGGGTTGAGCTGCGGCC
>QHOP01000389.1 GCA_003219345.1 Verrucomicrobiota bacterium | reverse complement strand
GCGCGTCATCAACACGCCTTGTTCCTTGTACGGCTTGAGCATGAAGTGGGTGGCGGTGGAGAGGACGCCTTGAATGGTCGCCAGCTTTTCGGAAACAAACGTCGCTACCTCGCGCAGGCTGTTGCCTTCCACAATCACCAGCAAATCGTACCCGCCGGACATCAAATAACAGGAGTTGACCTCGGCGTATCTGGCGATGCGTTCGGCCAGCCGGTCGAAACCGCCGCCGCGTTCGGGTGTGATTTTCACTTCGATCACCGCGCGCACCAAATCCACGCCCAGCCTTTCTTCGTTCAGGACCGCACGGTAACCGAGGATGACGTTGTCCTTTTCGTAGGCTTTGATTTTGACGGCGACTTCAGCTTCGGGCAGGTTCAGCATTTTGGAAAGTCGGGCCGGAGTCAGCGCCGCATTTTCGCGCAGCAGTTTGAGCAATTGGTCCATGCCCGAAGATTAAGCGGGAACGCCAGGCTTGAACACGATTTTTTCGCCCGACACATCAACCACTCCGGTCTCTCGCTCTCCATCAAGCCGCCGCTTTGCGCACCTTTTGCTCCTCCCGTCGGGCCGGGCGAGCAGCCCAAGACTTCGAGTCGCGCCCCGCGACCTTCACCTCATCCGGACCCGCTGGGGAGACAGCACGCAACTTCGCGACGATGAGCGGCAGATGCTTTAGCAAATAGTCCACGTCCTCGCCCGTATTGTAGATACCCAGGCTGAATCGCACCGAACCGCGCGCGCGGGCCGGACTCAACCCCATGGCGACCAGCACGTGCGACGGATCAACCGAACCGGTCGTGCAGGCTGAACCACTCGACGCGCAAATGCCGACCTGGTCGAGCAGCATCAAAACCGCTTCTGCCTCGATCGAATCGAGAGCGATGCTGGATGTGTTGGGCAGGCGCGGTTCGTTGGCCCCGTTGCGGCTGGTGCCCGGAATCGTCGTAAGAATGGCGTTCTCCAGCCGGTCGCGCAGAACGCGGATGCGTGTGTTTTCCCTGTCCAAATGTTCCATCACCAGTTCAGCCGCGCGACCCAGGCCGATAATGTAGGGAACGTTTTCTGTCCCGCCGCGCCGGTCCCTTTCCTGATGCCCGCCGATCAAGTAAGGCTGAAACCTGGTGCGCCGTTTCACGTAAAGCAGGCCGATTCCCTTCGGCGCATGAAATTTGTGGGCGGAAAGCGACAGAAAATCCACCCCGAGACTTTGGACATCCATTTTCAATTTGCCGGCCGTCTGCACCGCGTCCGTGTGGCAGAGCACGCCTTTGCTGTGACAAATGGCCGCGATTTCTTCGACGGGAAAAATAACGCCGGTTTCGTTGTTGGCCCACATCACGGAGACAATCGCCGTGTCGGGTCGAATGGATTTTTCGAGCCGGTGCAAATCAAGCGAGCCGTCGGATTCGACCGGCAGGAACGTCGCCGCGTAGCCGCGCTTCTGGAGAAGTTCACAGAATTTGATGTTCGCCGAGTGCTCCACCGCGGTCGTGACCACGTGCCTTTTGCCGGGATTCGTCATCAACGCGCTGTGAATTGCCGAGTTGTTGCTCTCCGTTCCGCAACTGGTGAAGACCACTTCGCGCGGGTCGGCGTTGATCAGCGCGGCGGCCTTGGCGCGGGCTGCTTCAATCTGTTTGGTGACTTCATTGCCAAACGCGTAGGCGCTCGAAGGATTGCCCCATCGTTCGGTTAGAAACGGCAACATGGCTTCCACCACTTCGGGCGCGACCCGCGTCGTGGCATTGTTGTCGAGGTAACAGATCTTGCGCTGGCTCATGCTTCCTGGGAAATCGGCAGTTGAGACGGTTGACTCTAGGCTCAAACTGCGCCGATGCAAGGGTGCATTCACGCCAAACGCGATAGCGCCGAGTCGAATAAAAATTCCTTCTGCCATCATTTTCTTGAACAAATCACCCTGAAGACTACGTTGACAACCGCACGACATTGTTGCTAAAGTTAGTATCTTTAGCAATTAACTTATGATTACGACCGAGGCGTCACCGAAAGTGACGCATAATGAGATTATCAAAGAAGCGACCCCGACGCTCGCCGGCACCATTGCCCGAACGCTGGCCGACCCCGATTCGGATCGATTTTCTGAGGATGACGTGCAGTTTCTGAAATTCCACGGCATTTACCAGCAGGACGACCGGGACCTGCGCAAGACGCAGAAGAAGTTCATCATGATGATCCGCGGGCGCATCCCTGGCGGCGTGATGACGCCCAGGCAGTGGTGTGTTTTCGACGATCTCGCAACGCAACACGGCAACAACACGCTCCGTGTCACGACGCGTCAGAGCATCCAGTTTCACGGCGTGGTAAAGTCCGGCCTCGGCCCGCTGGTGAAGAAAATCAACGAAGCGCTGCTTTCGACGCTGGCGGCCTGCGGCGACGTGAACCGCAACGTCATGGCGCCCCCGACCCCCGCCTATACGCAGGCGCGGGCGCAGGTTGTTGAAGATTGCAGACGCGTGGCCGACGCGCTTAAGCCGCGCACCAGGGCCTATCATTCGATTTGGCTCGAAGGCACGCAATTGAACCTGGACGATCCGGCGAACAAGGATTTCGAGGACCCCCTTTACGGCAAAACTTATCTGCCGCGCAAATTCAAGACCGCGTTTGTCGTTCCGCCGGTGAACGACATTGACATCCTGACGAACGACGTTGGCTTTATCGCGATTGTCGAGAACGACCAGCTCGTCGGCTACAATCTCGCGGTCGGCGGCGGCATGGGCCGGAGCCATGGCAATCAAGCAACCTATCCACGTCTGGCCGATGTCCTCGGTTTCCTCCAACCGCAAGACCTCGTCGCAGTCGCCAAAGCCGTGGTGACGATTCATCGCGATTTCGGCGACCGCGTCGACCGCAAACACGCGCGGCTGAAATACGTCGTGCAGGAACGCGGCGCGGACTGGACGCGCGCCGAGGTCGAGCAACGCGCCGGCATCAAGCTTGAACCGGCACGTCCTTTCAAATTCACGACCGCCGGCGACCTTTACGGCTGGCATCGACAGACGGACGGACGCTGGTTCCTGACTCTGTTCGTCGAAACCGGCCGCGTAAAGGACGCTGGCAATTATCGCCTCAAGACCGCCCTGCGCCGGATAGCCGAGAAGTCAGGCGGTATCGAGTTTCACCTCTCGCCGAACCAGAACGTCATTCTCGCGAACATCTCCGATGCCGACAAAACCGCGATCGACGCGCTGCTGGCCGAGCATGGCGTGAAGACTGAAAATCAAGCCAGCGTGCTGCATGCGGCGTCGCTCGCCTGCCCGGCATTGCCCACCTGTGGCCTCGCGCTCGCGGAATCGGAGCGCATGTTGCCCGGCTTGATTGACCGCATCGAGGCGCTTTGCGCTGAGGTCGGCCTTGCGGGCGAGGAAATCATTATTCGCTCGACGGGCTGTCCGAATGGTTGTGCGCGTCCCTACACGGCTGAAATCGCGTTTGTCGGCAAAGCGCCCGGGCGCTATCAGGTCTGGCTCGGCGGCAACACCGCCGGCACGCGGCTGAATCGTCTCTGGAAGGACATGGTCAAAGACCCGGACATCGAGAGTGAGCTGCGTCCTGTGTTCACGCGCTATGCGAAGGAACGTCAGTCCGGGGAACGCTTCGGCGATTGGTGCGCGCGCGCGCTGTGGAAGGAGCAACCCAAGGCAATGAATTAACAGACACAGAGACAGCACCGAGCAAAGGCCTCTTTGACTTTGTGGTTCATTCATTAGCATGACTCCGGAACAATTTTCCAAAGCCAACGCCGAACTGCGTAATAAGTCGCCGCTCGAAATCGTCCGCTGGGCCATCGCCCAATCTCACGCGCGCGCCATCGTCTCCACGAACTTCCGTCCTTACGAAGCGGTCATTCTCCACCTCTGCGTGCAGGTGCAACCGGACCTCCCCGTGCTGTGGGTCGATCACGGCTACAACCGCCCCGCCACTTATCACCACGCCGAGCGGCTCAGGAGACTTCTCAAACTGAACCTCAAGGCTTACCAGCCCAAAATCACTGCCGCCCACCGCGACGCGATTTACGGACCGGTCCCCACAACCGACGATGAGGAAGGTCTGAAACAGTTCAGCGCGCTCATGAAGTTGGAGCCGTTCCAGCGCGGCATGAAGGAACTCGCGCCGACCGTCTGGATCACCGCGTTGCGCCAGGTGCAGAATCCCAATCGCGCCGGTCTCGACATCGTCTCGGAAGACAAAAATTTCGGCACACTCAAGGTCAGCCCGGTTTTCCATTGGACCGACGCCGAAATGGAGAGTTATCTCAAACAGCACAACCTGCCGAACGAATGGGACTACTTCGACCCCGCGAAAGCCGACGAGAAACGCGAGTGCGGCTTGCACACTAATTGGGGTGGCATGGCACTTAAGAGTTAAGACACGGATTGCACGGATTTTCACGAATTGATCTATGGGACAATTGATCTACCGCGAAGAGACTCATCAACTCATAGGACTTTGCAATTCCCTGGAGTGGAAACGCGTTGTCTTGTGATCCGTGCCAATCCGTGAAATCCGTGTCAAGATGAGCAGTTACCACCTCGATCATCTGCAATATCTCGAGACGGAAGCGATTCACGTCCTGCGCGAAGTCGCCGCCGAGTTCGAGCGCCCGGCGCTCTTGTTCTCGGGCGGCAAGGACTCCATCTGCCTCCTGCGCCTCGCCGAAAAGGCCTTTCGTCCTTCGGAAATTCCGATGCCGCTGCTCAACGTGGACACCGGCCATCATTTCCCCGAACTGAACCAGTTCCGCGACCGCCGTGCCTGGCAACTCGGGGCGAAACTCGTCGTCCGCAAAGTCGAAGACGCCATCGCCAAAGGCATCGCGGTGCCGACGCCTGGTGAAGTGAGCCGCAACCGCCTCCAGATCCCCACACTGCTGGCCGCGATGGAAGAATTCCGATTCGACTGCGCCATCGGCGGCGCGCGGCGCGACGAGGAAAAATCCCGGGCCAAGGAACGTTTCTTCAGCTTCCGCGACGGCTTCGGACAATGGGACCCGAAAAATCAACGGCCCGAAATCTGGAACCTTTACAACGGCCGCGTGAACCCCGGCGAGCACATGCGCGTCTTCCCCCTCAGCAACTGGACCGAGCTGGACATTTGGGAATACGTCAAACGCGAGAAACTTGAAGTGCCCAGCATTTACTTCAGTCACACGCGAAAATGCGTGCGACGCAATGGCCAATGGCTGCCCGTCACCGATCTTTTACCGCTGAAGCCGAGCGACCAGGTGAAGGAACTCGTCGTCCGCGTCCGCACCATCGGCGACATCATCAGCACCGGCATGGTGGAGAGCCGCGCCGACAGCGTGGATGACATCATCGCCGAAGTCGCCGCCGCGCGCGTCACCGAACGCGGCTCCCGCGCCGATGACAAGGCTTCCGAAGCGGCGATGGAAGACCGGAAGAAGGCAGGCTATTTCTAAGCTCAGACTTTTAACCACAGATGAACACGGATTCACACGGATACCAGGGCGGTCGAGACAGAAGCGGCACAAATTCAGGCGGATTCATTTCGGAGTCGTTCGCAACACTCCCATTTTTCAATCCGTGTTTATCCGTGTGCATCCGTGGTTGAAGACCTTCTGCCATGCCAGCTCACGCGCACCATCCCGTCGAAATTCTCCGCTTCAACACTTGCGGCTCGGTGGACGACGGCAAGTCCACCCTTATCGGCCGTCTGCTCTATGACTCGAAAAACCTGATGGAGGACCAGCTCGAAGCGCTCGAACGCTCCGCTGACATCACCGGCGGCGGCGCGATCAACCTCGCCAACCTCACCGACGGCTTGCGCGCCGAGCGCGAGCAGGGCATCACCATCGACGTCGCCTATCGCTATTTCGCCACGCCGCGCCGCAAGTTCATCGTCGCGGACACACCCGGCCACGTGCAATACACGCGCAACATGGTCACCGGCGCCTCCTCGGCCAACCTCTCCATCGTGCTGGTGGACGCGCGCAACGGCGTCATCGAGCAAAGCCGTCGCCACACCTACCTCGCCGCCCTGCTCGGCATTCCGCACCTCGTCATCGCGGTGAACAAAATGGACCTCGTCGAGTGGAGCGAAGAACGGTTCCTCGAAATCCGGGACGAAATCGAGGATTTTCTGCCCCGTCTCGATGTCTTCAAGGACGTGAAGTTCATTCCCATCAGCGCGCTGAACGGCGACAACGTTGTCGAACGATCGAAGCACACGCCGTGGTATGAAGGGCCGACGTTGCTCGGGCATCTCGAAACCGTCCACATCGCGAGCGATTGGAACCTGAGCGCGTTTCGTCTCCCGGTGCAATGGGTGAATCGCCCGAACAATCCGCGCGACCCGGCCTGGCACGATTTTCGCGGCCTGAGCGGGCAAATCGCCGGCGGCATTGTAAAGGTCGGGCAGAAAGTGATGGTGCTCCCCAGCGGCATGAAGAGCAGCGTGAAGGAAATCTGGACCTACGACGGCTCGCCGCACGAAGCCTTTTGTCCTCAGTCGGTCACGCTCGTGCTCGAACACGATCTCGACATCAGCCGCGGCGACACCATCGTCGGGCATTTTCTCAAACACACCACGCAAACCGTGCAGGCGATCGTCACCGACATCGAGAACCGCATCAACATCGCGACCTTCGACCCCGAACCGGAACCGGACGAACTGGCCGTGAACGACATCGGCGAAATTCGCCTGCGCTCCTCCCGTCCGCTCATCTTCGACGGTTACGCCGCCAACCGGCTGACCGGCTCGTTCATCCTCATCGAACAAGGCACGAACTTCACCGTCGCCGCCGGCATGCTCAATCCCCCCACCGAGCTCGTGAAGCCCGAATACAACGACTTCGCGATCTGAACTGCCGGCAAAAGTCGTTCAACTTCGCAAAGATGCTTCTGGCGGCAGAACATCCAACGCTCAACATTCGAACACAGCGCGATCCACGGCCTTATTGAGATGTTGGATTTTGGATGTTGGATGTTCGGTGTTGGATGTTTTTCTGCTGCTCGTTTCCGGATGCGCCACGCTGCCGATTCTGCCTCGCAGGGAGAGCGAAGGGTGGCGTGAGCTATTTGCCTGCCGTTTTGAGGGACGACAAATACTCGACCAGATCCGCCAAATCCTGCGTGGACATCGTCTGCTGCAAGCCCGCGGGCATGATGGACAGTTTCTGTTGCTCGCGCTTCGCGATGTCGGATTTTTTATAGCGTGCAACGATTCCGCCCTGCGTCTTCACCGCGATTTCGTCGGCGGTGTCGCTGACGATCAGGCCGTAAGCTTCATCGCCGTTCTTCAGTTCGATTTGCCAGGCTTCGTAGCCGAAAGAAACGCCGGCACTCGGGTCGAGAATTGCTTCGTAAAGCGCGTCCTTGCCGAGCTTGGTCCCGATCTCGGAAAGGTTCGGCCCGAAATCGACGCCTTCGCCGTTCACCTGATGGCATTTGATGCAGCCGACGGTGTCGCGGCGATAAATCACTGCGCCTTTCGCCGCGTCACCTTTCATTTTCACCAATTCCGAAATCGGCGGCACCGGTCCGGAGTTTTGGCCCCGCGGCAATGGCAGCAATTGTGCGGCTTCGGTCTTGATCTTGGCCCAGCGGACATTGTTGAGTTCCGAACCCGCCATCAGTTTCATGTCCTGTGGCAGCTTCTCTTCCTTGGCAAGTTTGAGCAAAGCCGCAGCTCCCTCCTGCGCTTGCGCCAGCGCGCGAACAGCCTGCTTGCGCAACGCCACGTCGCGTTTCATATCAGCGACCATCGGCTCCAGCAGCGGAACGATTCCGTTTTCACCGGTGTTGCCCAGTGCTTCGGCGACTTTGATCGCGTTGGTACCGGCGAGCGACGTTGTCAGCAATTGGAAATTCCGGTTGGCCAGAATCAGGCGTGTCGCCTCCACGCCGGTCGAGTTGTTCGGATTCTTGATCGCGAGTTCGAGCAGCGTGGCGTCCTGGTCTTTGACATTGAAGTCGCGGACCAGTTCGACGAACTGCGGCGTGCCTTTCGTCGCCTCCAGCACCTTCTCCAACGCCTCATTGAGTTTCGGATTGGCGTTGACCTTTTCCGGACCGAGCCGGGTTAACGCTTCGATCATTGTGGCGACACGATCCGGCTCAAGGGGTTCGCCTGCGAGCGCGCTAATCAGGACCGGAAGACCAAGCCAACCAGACAGCGCCCAGCTAAAGCCAGGCCCACAGCGGAGAACGCCGCAAATCATTTCAGCCCGCCCAGCGCGAGTTCCGCCATTGCCGCGTCCTTCTCCGGGCCGCTGACGAAATCCAGGGAGCGGAAGTAGTGGTCGCGCTCCTTTGCGCTCAGACCTTTGTCGTTGATGATCTTGACCAATAACGCCGGTGTCTTGCTGCTGCGCGAGCGCCAGACGATGTCGCGGCCCGCGGGCGTGTTCCATTGGTCGCCGGCCGCCGCCAGCCAGACGTCCAAGAATCTGTCCCACTGTTTGTCCGCGCCGATGCCGAGCGCTTCGAGATACCAGCGGTCCTTGCCGTCGTGTTGCGACGCGAGCTGCGCCCACAGCTTTGGCGCTTCCGGCGATTGGTGATGCCGCAAAGCGATGGCGCATTCGCGGCGGACTTGCGCCGAGGGGTCTCCTGCGAGCGTTTTCACGTAAGGAATCACGTCGAGCTTCAGTGTCTTGGCGATGCGCAGGCCGGTGACGCGGATGTCCGTGTCCTTATCTTTGATCGCGTCCTGGACGTATTTCTTCTCCTTGCCTTTGATGCGCGCAAGCAGATGCAAAGCGCGGGCGCGCATCCGGGCGTCACCGTTCTTCCAGAGCTTCAGCAAATCTTTCTGCGCCTTTGCCTGCATCTTGTTCAGCACCGTCCAGGCGAGATAACGCGCGGACAGGTTCGGCGATTTCAACGCTTCAGCGCAGCCCGCGGCCGTAGTCAAGTTCCACTTTGGCGCCGACGGCCTGCTGCCTTTGGGCGCGACTCGATAAATGCGTCCGGTCATCGCGTCCAATTTCTGGTCCTCCATGTGGTGGCCACCCACGCCCGCGTCGTTCCAATCCGCGACATAAATCGACCCGTCCGGTGCGACGCAAGCATCGGACGGACGGAACCAGTTGTCCGAAGTAGTCAGGAGGTCCGCCAGCTTCGCCCGGTAACCCGCGGCGTCGTTTTCCACCGGGTAAGCGCGCACCACGCGCGGACCGGCATCGCAATGGATGACCTGGTTCCGAAAAACTTGTGGCAGGAGCTTGCCTTCATACACGCAGATGCCCGTGGGCGAACCGGCGCCGGTGTGCAGCAGATTCGGCACGACGCCGGGGTCGTATTGATGCCATTCATAAAAGATTTTCTCTGATTCCGGCGCGCCTTTGGACTTCGCCTTGCCCCAACCGGTCGGCCAACCCGCGCCGTTCATTTCATCGGTGTAGCCATAGTTGCCGAACTCCATCACGTAATTGATGCGCACGCCGAAGTTGCCGTCGTCGTCGTTATCGGATTGCCAGAGCGTGCCGAAGGAATCCACGGCGACCTCGTAATTGTTGCGGAAGTTCCACGCGAGCGTTTCAACTTCGCTGCCGTCGAGGTTGCAGCGAAACACCATGCCCATCCGATACGGCTTGCCGCGATTGTTCACTTCGTTGCCGTCGAGGTCGATGACTGGCCGGGTTTCCATCTGAGGCGCTGCGCCGTGCAACGGGATCTCTTTCACTGCCGGATAGCGAAGTTGTTTTCCCTCGTTGCCGAAGTTGAAGTAGAGCTTGCCGTCGGGACCGAAGACAAAAGCGTGGACGCCGTGGTCGTGGTCTTTGCCGCTGACGCCGGTGAAGAGCAGCTCGCGCCGGTCGGCTTTGCCGTCGCCGTCGGTGTCGGTCAGCACAAAAACGTTTGGCGAACTGGAAACGATGACTTTGTTGCCGAGCACGCAGACGCCCAGCGCGGCGTTGATGCTCGGGTCCTGGTAGAAAACAGTTTCCTTGTCCGCGACGCCATCGCCGTTGGTATCTTCGAGAATCACAACGCGATCGCCGGCGGGCTGAAGAACTCCCCATTTCTGAAAGGTCGAGCGGTAGTTAACGCCCTCAGTGATCCAGATACGGCCACGCTCATCAATGTCCATGTCCGTTGGATTGCGGACCATCGGCTCGGAGGCGAAGAGCGACGCTTCGAGGCCGTCCGCGACGGCAAATTTCTTTACCGATTCGCGCGCAGCCTCGGGGCCGACGCCGGCGGGGTTGGCGGCAAACGAACCATCCGCAGCGAAGCTGAGCGCTGCGCTCAGGAGCAAAGCCGCATGTCGCAGGGAAAACTTTTTCATCTCGATTTGGATTTAGTGAAGGAAGCCATGCCGGATTGCGAAGTTATTTGCCTTTTGGGTCGAGGTTTTTCTTTAAGTCTTCATCGGTCACGGCGCACTCGACGCCGTTACGCGGCACTTCGACATGCGCCGTCCACAGCAGCGCATTCAGGACGATCTTGCGGAAATTTTCGTTGCCCCAGTTCCGGTGGAAATGCGCGCCGGTGAAACCGAAGCCGCGCCCGCCGTCCGGCCGCTCAACCGCCCACGCGAGCACCTCTTCGCGTCCGTTTGCGGCAACGACGTGTGGATACGGTCCGCGCGGCGAAGAGGATTTGCCCTGCCGGGTCTCGTCGTCCGGCTTGCCGACCAGGATCGGCGTGACGCCTTTCATTTCCGGGCGAAAGCGGATATTGTAATACCATTCGTCGCGGATCTTGAACGGTTTCACGCCGCGTGTGATCGGGTGATTCGGCAGGCTCTTGAAATCCGCTTCCCAGTGCGGATTAGTGGAGAATCCAGTTTCATAGTAACCCCCAATCCATTCAAGAAGCTCCGGCCCGCCTTTGTCCTTGGGGACCTCGACCGCGTAATGCACGCAGGCGAGGCCGACGCCCTTTTTCATCAGGTCACCGATGATTTTCAGATGGTCGTCCTGAATGATCGGATGACCCGCGCCGCCGTCCATGAAAAACAGGAGCGAGTGGGCGCCATCAAATGCGTGCGGGTCTTTCGGCCAGCCGTCCAAGTAAAACGTCGAGGTGATCCCGGGCACATTCTGGAGGCACTGGTGCAGCAACTGCACGCCGGCGTTGAACTCATGTTCGCCGGGGCCATGGCTCGGATGGCCGGCAATCAGAACGATTTTCTTGTCCGCAGCGCGCACGCCGACGCTCCAGCACAGCGCCGCGGCCAGCAAGGAAAGCAGGGTTGTTTTCATGAAACAAACGATTCCGGCGGGATTACTCCGACTTGCGTTTGTAAACCGCGAAGACGTGGTCCGAGCCTTCGACGGACTTGAATTCGGTCGGACGCGAAGCTCCCTTGATCGCGTAGCAGGCTTTGAAGGTGTCGCCGGAAATCTCATAGATGGCCGGCAGTTCCGCGCCGTCATCGCCGGTCACGTCCATCTTTTTCGGCGAGTCCGATTCAATGATTTTAAAGGTCCCCTGATTGGGATGGTTCGACTCAACCGAATAGCGATTGCCGTTGATTTTGACCTTGATGTTGTCGAGGTCCTCCTGCGATGCCTTGTCCCCGTTCGCGACGATCTCGATCGGCACCCATTCGCCCTGGAGCAGATCGATGTCAGACTTCGCCGAAGGGCTGCCGGAGAAGGTTTTGATGCGGATGTTTTTGAACTGGACCGTCATCGGATCGCCCTGGTGCAATTGAAGGGCGAGGATGCCTTCTTTGGCCCCCTTGCCACCCGTGCGTTCGTCCATGACATCCACCGTTTGCACGCCGTTGATGAAATGTTGGAGGTGATTACCTGTGGCGATGACGACGTAATCGTTCCAATCCTTGTCCTTGATCTTCGCCTGGATGTCCTCGGATTTGCCGAGTGAACCGACAACTTCCACCTTCGTCTTGCCCTCCACGGTTTTGACCACGGTCTTCTGTCCGCGCTGCGCCAGAATGCCATCCATGCGTTCCTCGTAAAGTATGCCGGAGTAAGTTTTCCCGGCTTCCATGTCGGCCTGGTAACCCCCGACGACGAAATCGCCGAAGTCTTTGCTGCGATATTGAATGCCGGAGTTGGCAAAGCCTTTGTCGTTGTTCGGCACGATTTTGTAGGAACAGCGCAGTTCAAAATCGGAAACGGTGCCGCCCTTCCAGATCAGAAAGTTGTTCCCCTCCGCCGGATGCTCTTTGGTTGGTCCCGCCCGTTGAAAAGTGATTTAAAACCGGCTTCGACTGCTTTCTCTTCGGCAACAGCGGATAGAGCAATGGTTGCGGCGAGGAGCGAAAGCGTGAAGGCGACAGAAGGGACGGAGGAGATGAGGATGCGTTTCATAAAGTTATCGGATTTAATCGGCATTCGTTATTCGGAATTCGTAACAGCGCGGATTTACTTCAAAGCGCGCTTGAGGAACTTCAGCCCTTTCACCGCGATCTCGTCGCGGGTCGGCTCGATGCGGCGCCAGATCGCCGCCGCGCGGGCGATGACTTTCACATCGGTGGTGAACGATTCGATCACCACGTCGCCGCTGTACTTGATCGCCTTGAGCGCCGAAGCGATCGACTTCCAGTCAATGTGATCGTTGCCGGGCGTGCCGCGGTCGCTGCCGCAGGCGTGGAAATGGCCGAGCAGTTTGCCCGCCTTGCGGATCGCGGGCCCCTGGAATTTCTCCTCGATGTTCATGTGGAACGTGTCGAGGTGCAGCTTGAGCGCCTTGGAACCGACGTCCTTGATGAGCTTGAGGCCCTGGTTGCAGGTGTTGAGAAAGTCGGTCTCGAAACGGTTGAGCGGCTCAATGCAGATTTGGCGTCCCCGGTCCTCGGCATAGTTGGCCAGTTGTTTGAGATTCGTTACCACCAGCGCCCACTCCTCTTTTTGCTTCGCCGGCTCCACCGCGTCGGCCTTGCCCACGACGCTGTACACGGGTCCGATCAGCGACGGGCAATCGAGCACCACCATCTGGTCAAGCAGCGTTTTGCAATAATCCATCGTCGTTTTCTGTTCTTCGGGCGTGCCGCGCAAGTCCCGGCCCGGTCCCATGCAGGCGCAAGCCGATCCGCAAACCAGTCCGTGGCTGTCCAGTTCCTGCTTCACGAAACCCGGATCGATATGCGACGGGTCCTCGATGGGAATTTCGACGGTCGCGAAGCCCCATTTTTTAAACGTCTTGAAGAGCTTCGTGCTCTCGTTGGTGAAGGGGGAAGTGAACAAAAAAGTATTGATGCCGAATCTCATAATGGGTTTTCCGACAGGCTAGACGAATGAAGGAAACTGTCAAAATCTTTTGCGTCAAACCCGCTCGCGGCTTGTCGGTTGTTACTTGAAGGTGGGCTCCCGAAGAAATTGCGGTTGGATCCTCCGGGAACTTTGCTATCCGCGCCCAACGGACTACGGCAAACAATCCGATGAGCAACTGATGTTACTTAAACTTGCCGGCCGGGTAAGTTGCTTCTTTGAGACGCCTGAGATCTCTGTCGTTCGGAGTCGTCGCGGCGTTCAGTCCTTTCAGCAACCGGGTCTTTGCTTCAAGCCATCGCCACAGTTCCGCGTGGCCGTCGGCAAAGGAGAGCAGACCTCCGTTGCCGTGGCGGCTGGCGATCGTATTGCGCCAATAGGTGGATTGCCACGAATCAACTGCGAAGTATCCGTCGTCAATACTGTCGGCATTCTCGTCCACAAAAAAGTTGGCCTGAGAGGAACCCGGATCTTTTATGTCCGAGAACTTCCTGTTCTCCGGAATGCCCGGATGCACGGAAGCTGGCACCCAATCGGTATTCTCTCCCATCATTCCGTTGAGCGACACACTGCGAACGCGTATCACGCTCTTGCCTCCTACCTTAAAGGCCAATTTGTCGCTGGGACATCGATAAATCTGCTCCGACGGACTGTAAGGAAACAGACGCCCATTGCGAATATCAGCTATGTTCGTTGCGCCTGGCAACGAAGAGACCTCTCCGCCGATCCACGCGTTGGTGTTACCCAGCAGGTTGGCCAGTATCCTGTCATTGAAATCGACGCTGTAAAGGATTGCCCCGAGAGTCAATTGCCGGAGATTGTTCACACAACTGATTTGGCTGGCCTTTGCCTTGGCTTTCGCCAATGCGGGCAATAACAGGCCGGCGAGTATCGCGATGATGGCGATGACCACCAGCAGTTCAATCAGAGTAAAGGCGGCGCGACGAGCTGAGCGCCTGTCGCCAGTCAGAACAGTTGTCGCAGTTGACGCCGACATAAACAGGTCCTTTCGGAATAGGATTTCGGGCTACGTTCTGAAGAATAGCTGTTCCTTCGGGCGTGTCAATCATCCGTAACGGGTGTCCATCTGTGCGTTTGCATGCACAGGTCCCGTTTGAGAGTCCGCGTGTCCTCTCAAGCCACCGCCACTTTTCGCAACGGAAGGCAACCGAATTATTGTTTTACAATTGGCGCCGGAACGGAGAATGTCTGGTATCGCTTAAAATTCTATCCACGACGACATGGATTCTATGAAGAGCAAGCAGGTCCTCAAACTGTTCCCGGCGTTTACATTGATCGAACTCCTGGTCGTCATCGCCATCATCTCCATCCTCGCGGCCTTGCTTCTCCCGGCTCTTTCCAAGGCGAAGGAAGCGGGCCTGCGCGCCAGGTGCAAAAGCAACCTCCGCCAGATTGGCCTCGCGATGATGATGTATGCCCACGACAACCGCGACAACCTGCCGGACCTCACCAAGGCCCCTTACATTCCCAATTCCAATCCGGACGCCGGCCCAAGCTATTGGGCCTGGGACATGCCGAACGGCGTGGCGAACGCGTTCCTGAACACGGGCATGCAACGGCACGTCCTGTATTGCCCCTCCGGCGCGCTGCAGGACAACGACAAACTCTGGGATTTCTGGAGCCGCAATTACAAATATCACGTCACCGGTTACGGCTGGTTGTTCAAAGGCTTTGGCGGCGTGCTGGACAGATACGCCCGCACTTCCGTTCTGGGCAAGTCCACCAACGCGCCCGCTGAAAGCGAAGTGGTCATTGATGCGACTATCTATCAGGACCGGACGAACAACTTCACCCGAATCCAGGGCGGCTGGACCGATGACCGCGGCCGGGTGGCCTATCACCGCACGAGCCACCTGGATGGAAATCGGGCGGCCGGCGGCAACCTCCTGTTTCTCGACGGCCACGTTATTTGGCGCAGCTTCAATCAAATGACCAATCGCACTCCCACTTTGAGCATCGGCGGCCCGCCGGTCTTTTGTTTTTGACCCTGCGAGTGGCCTACCTCGACTCCGGGTTTCCGGCAATTTTCTTCCGCAACCCTTTAGAGTTTGACCTGACGAATTCCATCCTGATCATTCCACGCTATGAAATTTGTCTTGATCGCGGCCGCTTTTCTCGGTCTTTCCTGCGTTGGCCCGGTGAGTGCCACCGAGCGTTCCGGCAAGGTTTACAATTTCCCGATCTACAAAAACAATCCGCCCGGCAAACAGCTCTCCGGCGCTTACGCCCCCGCGGACAGCCCGCCACTGGCGCCTGAGGAGACTCAGAAGAAGTTCAAAGTCCCGAAAGGTTTTGAAGTGCGCCTCTTCGCGAGCGAGCCGGAAGTGGTCAATCCCGTGGCGATGACCTGGGACGAACGCGGGCGCTTGTGGGTGTTGGAGCTCTACGAATATCCGAAAGGTGCCCCCAAAGGGCAGAAAGGCCGCGACCGCATCAAAATTCTCGAAGACACCGACGCCGATGGCAAAGCGGACAAAGTCACTGTGTTCGCCGACGGTTACTCGCTTGCGACCGGACTCGCGCTCGGCAACGGCGGCGTCTATCTCGGCGTCGCGCCCGACCTCCTGTTCCTCGAAGATACCAACGGCGACGACAAGGCCGACAAGACCACGGTGCTCAAGACCGGCTTTGGCATGGAAGACCGGCACGAACTGCTCAACGGATTCGCCTGGGGACCGGACGGCTGGCTCTACATGACACACGGCGTGTTTACTCACTCGAAAGTGCGCGACCCGAACGACCTCGACGGTTTCGGCGTGCAGGTGGATGCCGCCCTCGCCCGCTATCATCCGCGCACGAAAAAATTCGAGGTGTTCGCTGATGGCACAAGTAATCCGTGGGGTGTGGATTGGAACGAGCGCGGCGACGCGTTCGTAAGCGCGTGCGTGATTCATCACCTCTTCCACATGGCGCCGGGCGGTCAATACAATCGCCAGGGCGGCACCTGGGCGAATCCGTACGGCTACGTCGGCGACCTGCCGAGCAAGGGCCTGCCCGCCATCGTGGACTGGCGCCATTACCGCGCGGCGCATTCGGGTATATGCATCTATCAGGGTGACCAATGGCCGGCCGAATGGCGCGGGCTGGTGTTCCTCGGCAACATCCATCAAAGCGCCATCAACTGCGACCGCCTCACGCCCGTCGGCTCGACTTACAAGGCGGAGAAGGAATCCAAACTCCTCGGCCCGGACAAAGAACCCTGGGAAGTGGGCGCAGGCAACTTCCTCGTGTGCGACGATCACTGGTTCCGGCCCGTGAGTGTGCAAACTGGTCCCGACGGCGCGATGTGGATTGCCGACTGGTCCGACAAATATCCGTGCTATCAGAACGCCCAGGCTGACCCCGACGGCGTGGACCGCGAGCTGGGCCGCATCTGGCGTGTGGTGTGGACGGGCGACACGCCGGGCAAACCGGTGCCGAGCAGGCCGGACAAAAAGATGAATCTCAAAAAGCTCAAGAGCGGTAAGTTGGTAAAACTATTGGAAGCCTCCGACATTTGGCAACGCAGGACGGCCCAGCGCTTATTATCCGAACGTCGCGAGGCAAACACGAAAGCTGACTTGAAAAGCCTTTACATTACCAGCAGGAGTACTTCATCTGAGCTTTCCGCGTTGTGGGCGCTGCACAGCTCTGATCTGCTGGATGAGTTTGTGCTCGAATACTCTTCCGCGTCCCAAGATCCCACGGTGCTTGCATGGGTGGCGCGCCTCGACGGAGAGCGCGGCACAACCTCCGTCCACTGCGAAGCCGCCGTTGATCGTTTGGGATATCTGGCTGGCGACGGCAATAGTGTGGTTTGTGCTGCGGTGGCCACAGCACTGCGCATGTTTGTTTCCGGTTCCCTCACGGTGGACACTGCACCGGCTGTCGTCACGCCGGTCGATCTTTCCCCTCACTTCAAACAACTCCTCTCCCGCCCAAGCGTGGACGGCGACTTCTATTATCCGCACATCGTCTGGATGGCGATGGAGCCGCTGGTGGCGCAAGACCCGAAGCCGTTCTTCCCGCTCGTCAGCGCGCACGAAAACTCTGTGAGCGCTTACTGCCTCCACCGCGTGATGCGCCGCATCTGCGACCTCACGGACGGCGGCGCCCGCGAGAAACATTTGAACGCCGCGATGGAATTCCTCGGTACCATTGCGGCCAAGACCACGCTGGCCGACGCCGCGCTCGATGGCCTGATCGACGCTTTCAAAAGCAAAGGCGCGCCGCCGAGCATTCCGCTCGAACAGATCTTCGCCAAGCTCACGACAAACCCCGCGCTGGCCGACAAAGCCCGCCGGCTCGCCACGTTGCTGGGCGACACCAGCGCGAGCCGCGCGCTCATCGCGAAGATCAACGACGCGAGGGCGAGCGTCGAAGACCGTCTGAAAGGCATTCAGGCGGCGCGCGAGACGAAGGACGAGGCGGCCAAGGCGGAGCTGTTGAAGTTGTTGAAGAGGCCCCTCACCCCGGCCCTCTCCCCTCCGAGGGGGGAGGGAGGCAAGGCCGGCGTCTCTCCCGCGGGGGAGCGGGCCGAGGTGAGGGGGCCATCCGACCAGGCACAGCAGCTCTATGTTGAAACCGTCCGAGCGCTGAGCGCCTTTGACGGAGACGAAATCGCTTCCTCGGTGGTTGAGGCTTGGAAGAAATTTACGCTGCCCACGCGCCGCGCCGCTGCCGATGTTCTCGTCACGCGCAGCAAGTGGTGTCGCGCGTTGCTCGCCGGTGTGGACAAAAGGACTGTCGATCCGCAGGACTTCTCTGCCACCGCCCGTCGCGCGCTGGCAAAGAGTTCAGACAACTCCGTGGTTGACCACGCCAATCGCGTTCTAGGCCGTTACCGCGCCACCGGCGAGGACAAGCTCAAACTCATTGCCGAGAAGCGCAAAGCGGTGTTGAACGGCGAGCCGGACATCAAAGCGGGCTACGAAGTGGCCAAGCGCGCCTGCTTCGTTTGCCACAAGCTTTACGGCGAAGGCGCGGACGTCGGTCCCGACCTCACCGGCGTGGGCCGCAGCACGCTTGAGGCCCTGCTGCATAACATCATCGACCCGAACGAAGTCATCGGAAACGGTTTCGAGAACACTGAAGTCGAGCTGAAAGACGGTCGTACGCTCAATGGGCGGATCGTTGAAGACACGCCCACCCGATTGAAGCTCCTTGCCTCCGGTCCCACTGAAAATATCATCGCGCGGAGCGACATCGCCGTTGTCAACGGCAAACCGGGCATTCGCACGAGCGCCTTGAGCCTGATGCCCGAAGGCCTGGAGCAGATGTCCGACGCCGACTTCCGGAACATGATCTGGTATCTGCTCAATCCGCCCGGCGACAACCGGCCGATGACACCGCAACTTTGGAAGGAACTCACCGGCGAAGACATGCCGGCGAAGAAGTCCGCCCGCTCTTCGGCCAGCGATGGCAAATCGGCCGCGTTGCGAAAGGGGAGTGGGGCGTGAGTTTTGGAGGCGGCGAAGCGACTGCGGGTTGGAAACCCGCGATACAGCGCAGCGCGGCTGGTGCCGCAACCAAAGTAGTGGCACGGGCGTCTCGCCCGTGAGTTTCCGGTTTTGGCGCCATGGAATCTTGCTGGAACACACGAGACGCCCGTGCCACTACGCCTGCCGCAAACTTTGCGCGACTTGCAACGATAGATACTGATAGATTGGACCTGCCGCGCGGACTCGCCACGCTAAACAGCTGTTCTCCCTTTGGTGCCCCTGACTCAAGATGAGATTTGGCGCTCCTCCGCTCTCTGGCCCGCTTCCAGCTATAACCTTTTTGCGAAGCGCTCGTCTGTGGCTTCAGGACTGCGGAGAATGGTTCCCCGCAGTCGAAACAAAACAAAATTTGATCGGAAGAATGTCATTTATGAGGATCTTATCTGCACTCGCTCTGGTCTGCGCAGGGATTGTCGGTTTGAGCGCAACCAGCAATGCCGCTGACGCTCCGAGCCGCCGGGACCGCCATGATATCCGCCGGGACCGCCGCGACCTGCGCGAAGACCGCGCTGATCGCAACCAGGATGTGAAAGACCTCCGAAAAGACAAGGCCGACGCTCAATCCGACCGGCAGGACATAAAAAGCGATGTGAAGAATGCTCGCAGCGACCGGCAGGACCTCCGCAAAGACCGTGCGGACGTGCGCAGCGACCGCGCCGATCTTCGTAAAGACGGCAAAGAGCTGCGGGGAGACCGGCAGGAATTGCGCCAGGACCTCAAGAACGGCGATGTCGCCGGGGCGCAGAAGGAACGTGCCGAAATCAAATCCGACCGCGCGGACGTTCGGAGCGACGTCAAAGGCCTGCGCCAGGACAAGCAGGATGTTCGCTCGGATCACCGCGACGTTCGCAATGACGTGAAGGAGGTGGGCAAGGACGGACAGGACTTGCGCCAGGATCGGCGGGACATCCGGCGCGATCGCCGCGACATTCGCCGCGACAACCGGGACATCCGGTCGGACAAGAAAGACCTCAAAGAGGACGTGAAGGACTTAAACAAGGACAAGCAGACGCAAACTCCTGCGGGTGCAAACTAAACGGGGCGTGGATTCGAGGGCGTTCCCCCAAACTTGACGCCATCGAAGACGTGGGAGCCCGGAACCGGCAACGGTTCCGGGTTT
>QHOP01000388.1 GCA_003219345.1 Verrucomicrobiota bacterium | reverse complement strand
AGGTCCGGCCCCACTTCGCCGCTTTCGCCGTTGATATTGTGGCAGCGGACACACGAGGCTTCAGGCCGCTCGAAGAACATCTTTTTCCCCTCCGCCGCGCTGCCGCCGTAGAGAACTTCGCGATATTCGGCGATGGGATCGTCCTTCGGCTTCGACTCCTGGTACGTCTCCAGCTTCTCCTTGAGCGCCGCCGAGGTTCGCCTGGCCGCGGCTTCAAACAAATCGAGCTGGATTTCCTTCGGAACGTCACCGGCGAGCAGTCGTGTGAGCCAGCCAGTCAACACGTCGTCGGCAGCGGGGTCCTGCAACGCGCCGAGCGCCGCCAGCGCCGCCTGCTTCTCGCCCAGCGAGCCGTTGCCCAGTATGGCCGCCAGTTTCGTCGCCGCGTTCGAGGTCTTGACCCTGCCCTGCAACAACGTGGCGGCCCGGCGCAAATCCTCGTCGGCGTCGGCTCGCGCCGAATTCAATGCCTCTTCGAGCCTGGAATCATCGAGGGCAGCCAGCGCATTCAACGCTTCAACGCGAACGCGGCTGGAAATTTTCGTGTCGGCGACGAGTTCGAACAGAACGGGACCGGCGCCGGTGAACATCAACCTGCTCGCGGCGTGAACGGCAGCAACCCGAACGCTGTCCGGCGCAGAACGCAGAATTTCCGCCAGCCCGGTCTGCAGGGCCTCGACAGCAGTTTCACGCTGACGAAGCGCGGCCACCGGACGCCAGAGACCGACGACGCGGTCGCGCCCGGACGGACGCGGCCAGTCCGCCAGTTCTTCGAGCGCTTCGACGCGCATGTTTTCGGCGGCGTCGGAGCGCGCAGCAAACGCGGCCAGCGGCGTCGTTGGGGAGCGCACGCGGCCCGCGTGCATCGCTCGGCGGCCCGCCGAGCGAACCGATGGCAGAGGATCGACTCCCGGGGGAAGCAGCGTTCGCCTGGTGGACGGACGCGCCTGGTTCGTCGCGGCGGGCCGCCGCGGCGGGCACGCCAGCGGCCTGCGCTCCCCCGTCAGGAATGAGCGCGGCGAGTTCGCGCATGGCGCCATTGATCGGCTCGTCGTTGATGGCGCGCGCGGCCTCCAGCACGATGGCCTGGTCGGTATCGTTCAAAAACACCGCAATCTCGTCACGGTGCAGCCGGCGCATCGCCAGCAACGCGGCCATGCGCACCGCGGAGGAACTGGCTTTGGCCGCAGCCAGCAGCGCGTCGGTGTCGCCAATCCAGGTCAACGCCATCACGCCAGCGTGCCGCAGGTAAGGGTCCTGGTCCGCGTTTTCGCGGAGCATCGCATAAATGGCGGGCAAGGCTTCGCGCCGGCCCAGCTTGCCGAGACTCATCGAAGCGAAGAACCGGGTGCGCGGACTCGCATCGTTCAACAATTTGATCAGTCCCTCGTAGGCGTTTACGTAACGGCGGTCGCCCAGCACTTTCGCCGCCTGCGCGCGCACTTCCGCGTCGCTGTCATCGAGCAACGGTAGCAGCGGCAGCAACGCCGTGGCGGCTTTGCATTCGACATTCGGGTTTCGGCATTCGGCGATTTGTCCCAGTCCCCAAATCGCGTGGAGGCGGGCGAGTTGACTGGCATCTTTGCGGGCCACGCTCACCAATGTTTTGATCGCTTCCGCCCCGCGCTCGGCCAGAGCGAACTGGGCTTCCTGCCGCACGCGCATGTCGCGATGGGCGAGCAGGCGGGCCAGATCCTTGAGCGACAGTTTCTCCAGGCCATCGTCGAGGAGCTTTTTCGTTTCGAGCACGAGCGGGTCCTTGTCCAGCGCCGGGTCGTGGACGCGATAGATGCGGCCTTTGCCGGTCATTTCCCAGCCTTGCACCCAATCGCTCACATAAACGCCGCCATCGACCCCGAATTTGACATCCGTCGCCAGCACGCCCCAGAGGAAGTGCTGCGGCTCCGCCAACTCGAAGTAAGCCCCTTTCGGCTTGAGCGTGAAAGTGTGGATTCCGCTGTTGGCGCCGCCGCCGCGAAAGTCCACCAGAAAGAAATGGTCCTTGAAACGGTCGGGCAGCCCGGTGCCGGGAAAGTAAGCCACGCCGGACGGACCGCTCGCGATGTTGGCGATGGGCGGGACAATGTAGGCCGCCTGGCGCATTGTCGCCGCCCTCCACCACGTAAACCCAGCGGGCCTGGTCGCCGCTGTCCGAATTGTTGTCGCCGGTAAACAGATTGCCGTATTGATCGAACACGAGGTCCTGCGGGTTGCGCAAGCCGAAGGAAAAAACTTCGAGCTCGGAGCCGTCCGGGTCACAGCGGAAGACGCAGCCCGTGTCTGGTTCGCCGACGTGCCGTCCGTCGGCTACTTTTACGTTTGAGCCGCGGTCGCCGATGCTGAAATAAATTTTTCCGTCCGGACCAAAATGCACGCCGTGCAGGTCATGGCCGATGAAACCGACACGCACACCGAAGCCGTAGTGGAGCGATTTGCGGAATTCGGCAACGCCATCGCCGTTCGTGTCGCGCAGCAACCAGAAATTCGGAATGTTCGCGTACCAGACGTTTCCTTTGCGCGCCAGAACGCCGGCGCCGATACCATCGAGCGGTGTGTCGAAGCCTTCGGCAAACACGGTCGCATGATCCGCCTTGCCGTCACCGTCGCGGTCTTCGATCAAGCTGATGCGCTCGCTGTGTTCGGAATATTTGGCGAAGCGGTCACCGAGGTGGCGCTTCATCTCGGCCAACCGGTCGTCCACACTGCGTGATGCCAGCTCTTCATCCAGCCAGTCCATGATGCCGCGGATGTCGTCCACGCCGGCGTTCAGACGGAACGTTTCGCAGACATACGCGCGTCCTTTCTCATCGAAGTTGAACGCGACCGGATTGGCGAGCATGGGCTCGGCGGCCCAGAGGTCCACTTTCAAACCGGGCGCGACCTGGAATTTTTTGATGGCCAGTTCGCCTTCGTCGGAGGCGGGCGCCACGAAAGCCTTGGAGTTTCTCGAATCTGCTGGTTGATGCTGAGCCTCAACCAGGACGCCAATCAGCATCAAGCAGGATAGCAACAGGCGCTTGAACGAGGTCCAAACACGCGTGGATTTCAGCATTGTCCGAAGATGATAATGACGAAAGCGCGGGAATCAAGCGGGCACAACAATGGGCTTGCTTTTGGCCCTGATTATGACATCATGCGGTCCGAAGAATTCAAAGGAACGAAGGAAAAGAAAGGTTTGGTGTCAGAATTATGAAATGGATCCGTCTCAGCCTGTGGTCGTTTGTACTCCTCATTGCCTCTCTCGCCCCCATTGCCCGCGCTCAAATCAGCTCTTATGGCGTGACCAAGACCGGGTATTACACGCAGAAGAGCGACGCCGCGCCGGTGTTGGTGGGCGGCGAAAACCATTACTTCGACGCGTTTGTGTACCCGGACGGAACGACGGATATTGACAGCGCGATTTTCCAGACTCCCGGCGGCGTTCAACGGGAAATGGCCCCGTCGCTGTTTTACTTTGCTGGATTCTCTTCGCAGTCCGCGCTCGACAGCAGTTTCGGCAACGGCACCTATTCGATCCAGATTACCACCGTGGATTTGGACGTTTTCTTCGCGCAACTCAGTTTGGCTGGCGCCTATCCCAGCGTGCCCAGGCTGAGTAATTTCGTCGCGGCCCAAGCCATCAACGCCGGCAAGGATTTTACCTTGCAATGGGACCCATTTGCCGGCGGAACGGCCAACGATTTCATTCTGGTTTCGATCGAGGATGACGCCGCCAACACGGTTTTCGGAACGCCTGACTATGGCAATGCCGGCGCTTTGACCGGCCAGGACACGTCCGTCGTCATTCCGACGGGGACGCTCGCGCCCGGAACGAATTACTCTTGCTACTTCACCTTCTACAAATTTGTGGCACTCGACACGTCCTCCATTCCGGGGGCGTTCGGGTATGCGGCCTACGTGCGTGAGACCACCGTTCCGTTGAAGACGGCGTCGTCCGGCGCTCCTCTCAACGTCAGCCTGGCAGCCTTCAACCGACAACCTGACGGCTCGTTCCAGTTGCAAATTACCGGCACTGCTGGAGCCACGTTCACCGTGGAAGCGACCAGTGACTTCAACACCTGGGCGTCAGTGGTGACCACGAACCCACCTTCCGGCTCGTTCAGTTTCACCGACGCGGACGCCGCGGGGATGACGCGACGATTCTATCGCGCCAAGGTGAATTAAAACGCTGGACAGCGCAGTGCGCTGTCCCTGTCTGAATCTCCACGGGGGCGGTGCTACTGCGGCGGATTGAGGCTTCACATCACCAGGCAAAGCAAGTAATTCCTGCCCGTGCATTTGCGCCATCTGCGACTTCGTGATTTCCGCAACTTCGCGCGGTTGGATGTCGATTTTTCGCCCGGTTTTCACCTGCTGCTCGGCCACAACGCGCAGGGCAAGACCAACATTCTCGAAGCGATCTATCTGCTCGCGACGTTGCGCTCGTTTCGCGGCGTCGGCGGCGCACAAATGATCCGGCACGGACAAACGGGTTACTTCGTCGGCGCCAACGTCATCAGCCAGGGCGGGCACGAAATCAAAATGTATTGGTCCGCGACCGAGCGAAAATTGAGCCTCGACGCACGACCTGTCCGCAAACTGACCGATTACCTCGGCGCGCTACGGGTGGTAGTCTTTTGTACGGAAGATTTGCAACTGGTCAAAGGCACCGCCCGGATGCGGCGGCGGTTTCTCGACCTGCTGCTGTCGCAAACGCATCCGACCTACTTGCCGCTGCTCCAGCGTTACACGCAAGCGCTTCGCTCGCGTAACGTGCTGCTCAAAAAAGGACCGTTCGACGAAGCCGCACTCGAAAGCTTTTCCCGCGAGTTGGTCAATCTCGGCAATCAGATCGTCCAGCGCCGCAGTGAGCTGGCGCCAAAGCTTTCGCCCCTGGTGCGCCTGGCTTATCGCCGTATCGCCGATGACGCTGAGGAACTTCGCGTGGAATACCAGCCCAGCGTCAAGACAGATTTCGCGGTGGAACTGGCTCAATCAAGATTGCGTGAGCGCACTTATCGCTCCACGCTCCTCGGCCCGCATCGCGACGAGGTGCAGTTGTTATTGAACGACCGCTCGGCCGCGCACTATGGGAGCGAAGGCCAGAAACGCACGCTCGCCATCGCGCTGAAGATGGCGCAAGCAGAGTATCTGACTGGAATTCACGGTTCACCGTCGATCCTGCTCATCGACGATGTGATGGGGGAGCTCGACGCGAAGCGGCGCGCCGGCTTTCTTCCGTTGCTGGAGCATGCCCGCAAGGGTCGGGGCCAGGTTTTCATGACCTGCACCGAGGAAAACTGGCCGCGCGAACTCGCCGCCGGATTGCAACGGTGGGAGGTGAGAGCCGGCTCGTTGCGGCCAGGGCCGCTCTGAGCTTGATGTCTTGTGCCCGAATCACCACGACTAACTCATCCGCATCGGCATGATGACGTAGAGGAACGGGCCGTTGATTTTTACGACGCCTGGACTCAGTTCGTCCGTCAATTCCAGAAAAACCTCATCGTTGTCCAACGCCTTAAGTGAATCCATGAGATAGCCAGGATTGAAGGCAATCGCGAGGTCCTTGCCTTTGTAGTTGATGGCAATGCTTTCGCGTCCCTCACCCACTTCCGGTGTATTGGCAGTGATGGTGAGATTATTCTTCGAGAATGTCAATTTGACCGAGTTTGACTTCTCGCTGGTCATGATTTCAGCGCGTCGCAACGCCTGCAAAAATTCTTCACGCATGAGCGAAACGCGTTCGGCCGCTTCCGCAGGGATGACCTGCTTGTAATTGGGATAATTGCCCTCGACCAGTTTCGTAATCACCACCACGGAGTAACCATTCTCGCCCTTCAGGTTAAACAGCGCCTGGTTTTCGCTGAATTTCAGCTCCACTTCCCCTTTCGGCTGCAAAAGGCGCGTTAACTCGTTGATCGCTTTTGTCGGCACGATAAACTCTGCCTGGCTGTCCGCAGTTATGTCCGCTTCCTCATCGGTCAAGGCTAGCCTCCTGCCGTCGGTGGCGACCATCGTGATTTTGTGATCCTTCAAGCTCATGAATATGCCGTTTAGAACATACCTGGTTTCATCCGTCGATACGGCATAAGCGGTTTTGCGCAACATTCCTTTCACTTTTTCCTGGGGAATAACCACCTTCTTCTTCTCGCTGAATTTTGGAAGCGGCGGAAATTCCTCAGCTCCCAATCCGTTAAGTTTGTAAAATGAGGCCCCCGCCTTTATCTTGCAGGCGTTCTTCTCGTCCACTTCCACTTCAATCTCGGAGTTGCCCAATTCACGAACGATACCAAAAAGCTTTTTCACCGGAACCGTGAAGGCCCCCGTTTTCTTAATCTCCCCCTCCACGGCGCAGGAAACGGTGACATCCAGGTCCGTCGCAGTCAGTTCCAGTTTTTTTTCTTCGCCGCGCAGCAGAACGTTGGAAAGAATGGGGAGAGTGGTTCGTGAACTGACTATGTTCTGAACGGCCTGCAAGCCGTTGATCAGTTGTTCTTTTGAAATTGAAAATTTCATCTGCCTCTTACTATTACTGTTCTCTGAAGAAAGAAAAGCATTCTTATTAAGGGGTGTGAATAAGGAAAATAAAAGACAGAGTAAAGCATGGCTCAAGCGCTTGGGAGGTGAAAAAAAGGGGTCGAACACAAAAATGCGCAGGGGAAAAAAGGAAAGGAAAATGGGAAAGTGGGGAAAGCAGGGTTTATTAACAGGAAGGCGGGGAAAAATCGGCAGCCTTCCATCCTCCCGCCCGTGACTTCCAGAGACATTGTTTGACAACGGTGGCGGAATGAAAACCGCGCAAAAAGAAAGCGGCTGAACGCTTCGGTTCAGCCGCTGGCAGATAAAACAAGATTATTTCTCTTTCTTCTCTTCTTTCTTATTGCACTTTTCGCAGATTTTGTGCTCTTTGGTCGCTTCCTTGCAGCACTGGTGTGAGCATTCCTTGGCTTGAGCTATCGCCTTGTCGCAGCAAGAGGCTTCCTTCTGGCATTTTTCGCATAGCTTGTGTTCTTTGTGGGCCTTGACACAGCATTCGTGGTCACATTCCTTGCCTTTTGCTTTCGCCTTTACGCAACAGCTTTGGCCCGCAAGGAGGGCACTGCTGCCAACCATCAAGGCGACAGCAAAGGCCAGTCCCGCCAACGTTTTGGGTAACTTCATTTTGTTCCTTTCTAGGCTTTTTTAACCGGACACTTATAAGTTCCTGCTCCAGCGTTTCCCCGAGGCACCCACCCCGAGGGGAAATGAACAGGGAACTTACGCGGTTCAGGATTGCACACGATTTTGCGGCTGTCGACAGCTAATTGGCGGCGGTTTTTTTCACGGCTTTTGGACCATGGACACAATCCTGAGGGAATTAAGCAGGCGTGCGGCCACGGGGACGGGGTCATGACCACCAAGCGGAGCACTGTCTTGTTTCAAGCCTTGATGTCCAAAAGCTGGAATGCGGTGTTTTGGCTTTCGGCAATTCGCGCGCGCAGACGCGGGCCGTGGGGCCCCGACTGGCTACCGGGAAAATGGAGCGGTGGGGCCGAAGCAAGATCGGGGTTTGAAACAGAAGTCGAGCGTCTTGCGAAGGGGCACAAGAGAGTCGGGCGGTCAAATAAGGGCGGTGGCACAAGTGGATGGCGCTCTCGTCGCCAGAGTAACGGCACAAGCCCTGCTGGAACAAGATGGCCCGTGATAAACGGCAACATGAAAATTGTCTGCGCATGGTGCAATAAGAAGATCGGAGGCAAAGGGACATCTCTCAGCCATGGGATTTGCAATAAATGCCTCGCTCAACTCAAGCAGCCGCAGTTCGGTTTCATGCAGACACTGGCCGTTTCGCCGACCCGCGCGCTGGGCGTGCGGACGAGGAATCGAAGTCGCCCAGTTCGAGCGGCTGGTTACCAGCGCCCTGGTTCAGACTTCTGATCTAGCTTCCGAACGGTACCCCTTTCTTCTCCGGACCGAGCAGGATGACGGCGATGCCGAGGAGAAAGACTGTCAACGCAGTGAGGGCCATCGCGGTTGAGTAGTTCAATGTTTTCGAGAATACAGCCACGGTGTAAGGAACGCTGCTGGCGAGCAAAACACCGCATTGATAGGCCAGGCCCGGCAGAAACCCGCGCACGGAGTCGGGGGACAGTTCGGTAATGTGAGCCGGGATGACTCCCCAGGCCCCCTGCACCATGAACTGCATCAGGAAAGCTCCGAGGACCAGCAGCGGTGTATTCTGCGCGTAGGCCCAAAGCGGAATCATCACGGTCGCCAGGAGGAACGCCGTCGCCATCCCGCGCCGCCGCCCGAAGCGGTCCGAGTACAGTCCGAACAGAATGCCGCCGACCAAAGCGCCGATATTGTAGATGACAACGATGACCGCAACCTGTCGTGGTGAAAATCCTCGCTCCAGCTTGAGAAAGGTTGGATACATGTCCTGCGTGCCGTGTGAAGCAAAATTCATCATCATCATCAAACAAGATAGATAGAGGAAGAGTTTCCATTGCGAAACAATGGCGCGTCCGACACCGCTCCAGTTCGGCGGTCGCGTTCTTTCCCAGACCGCGGACTCTTTGACTTTGAATCGCACAAACAGCGCGAGGAGCGCCGGCAGCCCGCCGATGAAGAACATCGGTCGCCATCCCCATTTGGGAAAAACAAAGAAGTAGCAGCACGCCGCCAACAGGTATCCGACCGCGTAACCTTCCTGCAGGATTCCGGAGAGAACACCTCGCCATTTCGGCGGCACTTTTTCCATCGCGAGCGACGCGCCGACGCCCCACTCGCCGCCCATGCCGATGCCGAACAAGGCGCGCAGGATGAGGAATGTTTTGTAATCGGGCGCCAGCCCGGAAAGGACTTCGACCACGGAATAAAACACGAGATCCAGCATCAGCGGAAGCCTTCGCCCGTAGCGGTCGGCCAACAGTCCGAAGATGAACGCGCCGACCGGCCGGAACGCGAGTGTTACCGCGATGGTCTTCGCGATTTCAGGCAGATCAACGTGGAACTCCTCCGCAATGGTCGGAACCGCAAAGACGAGGACGAAGAAGTCAAAGGCATCGAGAGTCCAGCCCAGGAAACTCGCGATCAAGGCGTTGAGGAAGTCTTTGCTCTCTTCGTGGCCGGCAGGCGTCATGCGCTCGAGTCAAATGGAATTGATTCGCCGCCGACCTTAATCCATCCGGGCCACGCAAGGCGAACACTCAGTTTTCACCGGCCCTCCGCGATTTGACTCGCCCGTCCGGGTTGACGCAGGCCGCCAGTTATGGCTGAATTGATCCGCGGTTGGTACGTGTCGGCGCACGACCTCGCCAAAGAGTTTGCCGTAGGGTTTTTTCCCTTCGAAAAATAAGGTGCTCAGCCCATTGTTTTGATTCCGTCTTTCCTGGTTAATTAGACTAGCGCCCAAATGGGTAATTATGTGGCCAATCGAGAGGAGCAATATGATGGGGAGAAGCGTTTCCTGTTTCATGGCCTTCGCGAAGTCCACGATGTCATTCCTCACGGTGGTGATGTCCGCGGTGCTGCTGAGTTCTCTGTTTCACACCGCGCCGGCTGTGGCCGGTGGATCTCCCCCGCCCAACTTCACGGCGCCAAGGGCATTCGATGCTGGAGGGAACTGTTTTTCGGTGGCGGTCGGCGACTTTAACGGCGACGGCGCGTCTGACCTCGCCGTAGCCGATTTTGACTCCGACCAAGTCTCCGTTCTGTTGTCCAAGGGTGATGGCACGTTCCAACCCGCCGCAAATTACGCCGTGGGAATGGCGCCTGTTTCCGTTGCGGTGGCCGATTTCAACGG